>JACZSB010000357.1 GCA_022574435.1 Fidelibacterota bacterium | reverse complement strand
CTATATCGTGGAGGGGGAACAACTCCACGAAAATTCGTTGGTGCTGGCCGTCACAGCCACCTTTTAAAGCCGATTTTGCCCAGTCTATGCCTGTTGCAGTTGTTTGGACTTGGGCCGCAGCCGGGTGGGTATCATCGGGGGCTGGCAGGGAGCCGCGCCGGAACTGTTCGATTTGGCTAGTCCCCCTTCACAGCGGGCTGGTCTGCCAACGGCTTGGGAAGCATTCGAGTGCGACTGCGGAAATGGTAGGGAGCAATGAACTTTTCAACTGCCCCGGTGCTTGAATTATTCTACGATCTAAAAAATTGCCCCTGTTTTCTAATTTACTGTGATCGAGGAATTATGCCAGTTGGACCTGCTATGATGAATCTCAGGAATTAAGGATAGACTGCTATCGTTAGAAGCCCAAACTTTGGAATCGGGACGGCCGCTGCCCGCTCCCTGATCGGGATGGCCCTGCTTCTGATGCTAAGTTGCGACTGGCTGGATGAACTTCCGGACCAACCGCCGCTGTCCAATACGCCGCCCGAGACTTACCTGAGCGTTACCACCGATGCTGTGATCTACGCCACTATCGAGTCCGTGGACTGTTCCAGCGATGGCTGCGACACAGTCTGGACCTACTATTTCGAAGGGGATACCACTCTCCCCGCTGATGGATTGGATACACTCCAGCACGCTTTACAAACTACCATGTCCAGCCGGCAGACGTTGCATTGGTGGGGGGAAGACCCTGATGGCGATGTGATCGGCTATTACTTCCGCTGGAATACCCAGAAGGACTGGGTCGCCACCACCGCCGAAGACAGCACCTTTATCGTGCCCATTCGCCGGGACTCCAACCTGTTTTCTTTCTCAGTCAAGGCCATTGACAACGACAGCCTGGTGGACCCTACTCCGGCCACCCTGGTGTTGCCGATCAAAAATACGCCACCGGTGGTAGCCTTCCGCTATCGCAGTAATCCCATCGTCAACAACCCGCAGGTGGTGTACCGGACTTATCCCACCCGGACGTTCGTGTGGGACGTGTCCGATGCCGATGGCCGGGAGACGGTGGACAGCATCTATTGGGCGCTGGATGATACCACCAGTTGGAACGCCCTGGATGCCAAGGCCTACAGTAGTATCACCCTGGCTGATCAGTCCACACCCTATGCCCTGGAGGGGATAACCTCCGGCAGCCTCTTTTTTACCGATTTATCCGACACTACCCACATCTTCTATCTCAAGGCCAAAGATATTGCCGGGGCTGAAAGTCCTGTGATCCAGTTCCCCGACACCCTGGACGAGAGTACGCCCAATACCTGGCAGGTGATCCCGGTGGTGGGCGATGTACTGCTGGTGGACGATTTCGTCGTTGACCATTTCAATAATTATGCTCTTGACTGGTACCAGAGTATTCTTGATACCATCACAGGCGTAGGGGCCGGAAACTATTCGGTCTGGAAAATCGGTGAGGAACTACCTTATTCCGGTACTGATGTGCTGGCTACCATGGCTTATTTCAAATACATAGTCTGGTTCGCTGCTACCTCAGGGACGGAGACTTATGATGAAGCCGGCAATTCCATCTACCGCTTTTTGCAGAGCGGCGGCCACCTGTGGATCAACGTGACCGAACTCAGTGATACCACCCTGGTCTGGTTCCCCTTCGACTCAAGAACCAGGGTGCACCCCCAAGGCCGCTTTTTCGCTGGCAAAAGAATTGAACATGAATGGGATTCCACCCTTGATCTGGTGAATTCATTGGGTATCCCCTACTTTTTCAGTTCATTCGCCCTCAATGACACCAGTGCCCTCGACGCGCAAAATGGCCCCCATTACCAGGTGATCTACCGCTTGCAAGAACCGGAGGGGACCGACCCCTGGACCGGCCAGCCAATTTTAGCGGCGGAATACCATCACCGCACATTGCAAACTCCCAATGCCGGCAAAGTGATATTCAGCACTATACCACTGCACGATGGCACCGAGGGTGGGGCCCTACTGGAGGGCCAGGGCAGCGCCGGCAAGTTCATCTCCTGGGCCCTGAGAGAAAGGTTTATGAAATGAGGCTTTATATCATGAGCCTCCTCCTGCTTTCATGCAGCCTGCTACAGGGGCAGGAGACGGCCTCCCTTCGGGGCCGGGTGATCGACAGCCGCACGGGAGAACCGTTGGTGGGGGTCAACGTGATGGTGCAAGGTACTTATCACGGGTCATCCACCGACCTCGAAGGGTATTACTCCATATCCGGCCTCACCCCTGGCGATTACGACCTCCAGGTGTCGTATATCGGTTATAAGCTAGTCCAAAAGAACGGCATAACATTAGCGGCCGGTCCTGCACTGGTGGAAGATTTTGCCCTGGAGGTGACCGCATTATCCTTTGGCCGCGATATTATTATCATCGGCAAGAAGCCGTTATTTGACGTGAGCGTCACCGCCTCATCCACCAAGATATCCCGAGCCGACTTGGAAGCCATGATCGTGGATGATATAGTGGACATCCTCAGTAACGCCGGCGGTGTGTCCACCACCGACAATGAAGTCCATGTCCGGGGTGGCCGCCTGGACGAGACCCTCTTTATTATCGATGGTGTGTCCACCAAGGACCCTCTCACCGGCTACAGCGCCAACCTGTATATCAACGCCGACGCCATTGAGGAGGTGGAGATCCTCCCCGGCGGATTCAACGCCGAGTACGGCCAGGCCATGTCCGGGGTGGTGAATGTGAAGCTCAAGGAAGGCCGGAATCAGCTGGAAGGCAGTTTCAAGTACACCACCGATGAAATCGGGCTGGTGGAGAACTACGGCACGCGCCGCCTGGAATTCAACCTGGGGGGGCCATCGCTGCTTGAAAAGGGGTTCGAAAGCCTGGGGTTAAACATCCCCGGCCGGTTCTTCTTCTTCCTCAACGGCTACGGCAAGGTCTCCAATACCAACCTGCCTCCCGCCGACCGGCTCTATCCGCACCTCAATTTCAGGGCGCCCTGGGGACTGGTCTCCCAGCAGAGCCTCCAGCGGCTCAAGACTGATCGGTTGGACCTCGTCCAACTCCACTCCTGCGGGGTCGACGTTCTGGAGAAAGGCGATGTAATCGATGCCCTGGTCAGGGCGCGCGACGCGGGAAAAACGCGGTTCATAGGCTACAGCGGCGACGAGGACGCTGCTATCTGGGCGGTGCAATGTGGTGTGTTCGACTCCCTGCAAACGACCTACAACATCATCGACCAGCACGCGCGGACCCGTCGTATCCTGGAGCGTGCAGAAGAGAA
>JACZSB010000356.1 GCA_022574435.1 Fidelibacterota bacterium | reverse complement strand
CCAGATCGGCGCCAATGAGACCGGCGACACCCTTGGCCACATCGACGTCATAGCCCATGAGTTTGCCTTCGGTGTTCTTGAAATTGAACGGCGCATAGGTGCATTCCATTCCCACGCGAAGGGTCTCGGCGGATGCCGTGCTGACGACCGCCACGGCCAAGGCAGCCGCTATGAATGAAGATAGTTTAATCATCGTAAATCCTCCTAGTTGGTTTGATAGTGCCGCCCCGCGATCCGGTGGCCTTAGCCGATGCGATCGGGGAAATGTTTAACAACGGGCAGCTTCGACGGCATTGTGCCACCGCAGCCCGCCGGTACGTGGCCAGTGATTTCAATATCCGGCGGTCGGTCCGGCAACTGCTGGAAATATTTTAGCACTAGTTCGATGAGCGCACCCAGTACCCGGGATGCCCTGGTGAAACACTCTTCCCGCTACCTGGGCGGACAGGCCCTGGTAATGCTGTCGGGGTTCATCTCTTTCCCGCTGCTCACCAGACTATTTACCATTGAAGACTACGGTCTGCTCACCTTGCTCTCGACCTTGATCCTGATCGGGACTGCTCTAGGAAAGTTTGGTTTATCCAACTCGGCGGTCAGATTTCATTCTGATTCAGGCGACACCAGAGAAGCCTATTATACCACCCACTTGATAGGTGTGGTGATCATGGGCACAGCCACCGCAGCCCTCTCATTCGGGGTGGTTGCGGCCCTGCAATCCGGTTCACCACTGACGATAACTCTATTTATGATGGCAGTCGTGGCGCTGATTGTGGCCCTCAGATCTGTCCAGACAGTGATGTTCGCCTTTTTGCAGGCCGAGCAACGGAGCTCCATTTATAACCTGCTGGCGGTGGCGCAAAAGTATGGGTCGCTTTCACTCAGCCTGTTGTTAATGGTAACCTGGTTCCCCGGTTTTAAGGGGTTCTTAGTGGGGCTGGCGGTGGGCGAGAGCGGTATCCTATTTATTATGCTATTGGCCCTTAGCCGCCGGGAGCGGATTTCACTGCGGTATTTCTCACTATCCCTGTTCGTACGGTCGGTGAAGTATGGGCTGCCGCTGGCGTGGTCGGAACTGGCCTATATCCTGTTTGCCCGTATCGACCTGTTCCTCATCGGCTACTTCCTCGGTTCCTACGAAGTGGGCCTTTACTCAGTGGCCTACAATCTGGGTAGAATAATCCAGACCTTGGTAGTGCTACCGTTATCCTTGGCGGTGATGCCGATCTATCTGCGGAAATGGCAACAGGAAGGAGCCGAGGAAACATCTAGGTTTCTCTCTATGGTGGCCAACTATCTACTGATTGCCATCCTGCCGATGGCGGTGGGATTATCGTTTCTGGCCGAAGACATCATCCAGGTCATGGCCTCGGCCAAGTATCTGCCGGCAGCCTCTTTGATACCGTGGATCATTTCGGGACTATTCATCTACGGCCTTTATTACCTGGCGGCGGCCGGATTTTACGTGGAGCGCCGGACAGCCGGCATCACCCTGGTGGTGGGGGCCTCACTACTGGTAAACCTGGCCATTAACCTGATCCTGATCCCGATCTATGGGATCTACGGGGCTGCCGTAGCAACCACCATCTCATTTGTCTTTCTGCTGGGCATCACACTTTGGCGGACACGGAAAATACTCCCCATCCGCTTCAACTGGGTGCTCATTGGCCAAGCATTGCTGGCCACGGCGTTGATGGCCGTCCCGCTGGCGTTGCTGCAGCTGGACAACCTGATCCTGGACATGATAGTCAAAATTTCAGCCGGAGCAACGATATATATAGGTGTCCTGACAGGGCTCAGCTCGGAAGTCCGGGGCCGGGTACGGGATCAGTTTCGGCTGCTGTTTAGACTTGGGAACGTGGCCACATGAGCTGTGGCCGTATCGATTCGGCGCCAGGAAAAAGGCCCGGCCCGATAAAAGTCTGTTACGTCATCGATTCATTGTCCGGCGGCGGGGCCGAGACCCAGCTCGCCGTATTAGTGAAAAATATCGATCGCGACCGAATCACGCCCACCGTTTGCTGCCTGACCGCCCTTGAACCGGTCTCCCGGCCGGCGGAAGAGATGCAGGCCCCTATCACCTTTTTTCAGATGGATAATCTATTCACCGGCACCGGCCTGAGAGAGTGGCTGCGTTTCACCAGGTTCCTGCGTCAAAATCAATTCGATGTAGTGCATACTTACCTGTTCACCGCCGATATAGCCGGCTTGCTGGGCAGCTTTTTCGCCCGGACCGGCATAAGGATCTCCAGCCGCCGGGATTTGGGCTTCTGGCGGAAACCACACCATCGCTGGTTTTACCGCTATATCCTTAATCCCATCACACACCATTTTATTCCCAATGCCGCAGAGACCGCCAAGCAGTTGATAGCTGGCGAGAAGGTACTAGCGGCTAGAATAACTACCATTGTCAATGGTATCGATACGGGAAAATTCAATTCGGCGACCGGCGATTCACATGCCAAAGATAGGGTGCAACTACCGAAGGGAGCCTATCCAGTCCTTGGGATTGTCGCCAGCTTAACAGCTGTGAAGGGCCACAGGCATCTCCTGGAGGCGATGCGGACCGTCCTGATGAGGTACCCCGGGGCGTTACTTTTGATTATCGGCAGCGGTTCCCTCAAAGAAAATTTGCGGATGTACGCTGCGGAACTGGGGATCGCGAGCGCCGTGAAATTTCTCGGTTATCAAAGCGGCGTCCACCGCATATACCCGCAACTGGATCTGCTGGTGAGCGCCTCTTTGTCGGAAGCCACCTCGAATACCATCCTGGAAGGGATGGCCTGTGAGTTGCCGGTGGTGGCCACCAGGGTCGGCGCTAACCCCCAACTTATTACGTCCGGTGAGAATGGATACCTTTGCGAACCAGGTAGCAGCGCAAGCTTGGCGGAGCAATTATTAGTTGCCCTGGATGATTTGGGGGACGGCAAGAACGTTGGCCCGGCCGCCCGGCTGACCGTCACCAGGAATTACAGCATTCCGGGCCTGGTATTGAAAACTACCGGCCTCTATGAGCGGCTGGTGGGGGCACGAGTAGCATGCGAATAATGCAAGTCATCTGGGGACTGGATAGGGGCGGGGCCGAGCGCGTGGTTGTGGATTTGTCCCTGGGCCTCAGAGATCTTGGGCATGACGCATCGGTCTGCTGCTTTGTGGGTGGTGGACCGCTCCAGGCTGAGCTGGAAGCCCTTGGGGTGCCGGTTTTCGTGCTACCTAAGAGAGGACGATTCGGCCTCACTATTATCTACAGATTGGCCAGGCT
>JACZSB010000045.1 GCA_022574435.1 Fidelibacterota bacterium | reverse complement strand
GACGGCGACGGGCATACCATCGAGTGGCAGGATTCCGTTTGGGTACTTGATCCCGGCGACCTGATAGACATTGTCGACGATGACAACAACGGATATGTGAACGACCTGATTGGCTGGGACTTCGTGGATGTACCCTTTGATTGGGATCCTGGAGACCAACCGGCCACTGGTGAAGATGGCCAGGGTGAAGACAATAATCCTGACGATTTCAATGGGCACGGCAGCCATACTTCCGGTATTGCTGCGGCGGTGACCAATAACGGCATCGGCGTGGCCGCAATCGGCTGGAATGCTACCATCATGCCGGTGCGGGCTGGTTATCAAACGCGAGACGGCGGCGGCATTATTGCGTGGGGCAATGAGGGCATTTACTATGCGGTGGAGAACGGCGCTGACGTGATCAGTCTGAGCTGGGGCGGCCTGTTCTACAGCCAAGTTGCTCAGGACGTAATAAACTACGCCTGGGAACGGGACGTTATCATTGTGGCGGCGGCGGGGAATGGTCCCACGAGCAATCGGCACTATCCGGCCGCTTACGACCATGTCTACGCCGTGGCCGCCACCCAGAGCATAAATGACGAACTGGCTTACTGGTCCAACTTCGGCGACTGGGTCGATATTTGTGCTCCCGGTGCTGCGATTCTGAGCACAACTCCCAATGATACCTATTCTTCTTATGACGGAACATCCATGTGCACGCCCATGGTGGCCGGGGCCGCAGCGCTGCTGTGGGCCGAATACCCTACAGCCACCAATCATGAAATACTGTTGAAATTGAGCGCCGGGGCGGATAACATTGACAATGTGGGTTCCAATTCCACGAAAATTGGCCAGCTGGGCGCCGGGCGGCTGAATGTACACCAATCGTTGATCACAACCGGCACCATGCCGCCGAACCTGGCGCTTAGCGCTCAATTCACTGATGCCGCCGGCGACGGGGACGGCATCCCTGAGCCGGGTGAGACTGTGGAATTGGTGGTGACTCTGGTGAATCGATTCCTGGGCGGGCCGGACAGCAACTTGACCATGACCCTACTGACTGATGATTACGCGGTAACCGTACAATCCGGGCAGGCCAGCTTTACGGATATCCAGCCCTTGGCTACGGTCTCCAATGCCGGGCAGCCGTTCATATTTTCCATCGCTCAAACTTCGATCCCACACCGGGCCACTTTCACTGTGGAGGTGGTGGGTGACAATAGCACTAGCAGCTTTACCATAGTCCGCACTTTAGGCCGGGCCGCCGTGCTGCTGGTGGATGATGATGACGGTGCCAATAATGTGGAATCCTACTATTTCGCCAGCCTGGACTCGTTAGGTGTACCGTACGATTACTGGTCTTGGCAGGAGCAGGGGACCCCGGGCTCGGCGACACTGGCCCAATACGGGACGGTTATCTGGCTGACGGAGTGGGCCTTCCCGGCCCTGGATTCAGCCGACAGGGCTGAAATAGGGACTTATCTAAGCGAGGGCGGGAGACTTTTTCTGTCCGGCCAGGATATCGGTTGGAGTCTTTGCGAAGACAGCCCGATAGAGAATGAGTTCAGCCGTTCAGGTGGGGCCAGTTTGACTTGGTACCGGGCATTCCTGAAGGCCAGCTACATGGAAGATGACGCTTCTCCGGAGCAGCCTGTTACGCAGGTCACCGGCGTGCCCGGCAACCCTATCGGGGACGATCTGGTATTCACCATCAACCAGCCGGGCCGGGACGACTTCAGCCAATACCCCAGCGTCATTGTGCCCCTATCAGGGGCCGAAGGGATCTTTCGGTACCCTGACTACCCGAACAGGGGTTTCGGGGCGACGATGTGGACCGGCCATTATAGCATAGTCAACTTCGCCTTCGGCTACGAGGCGATCCTCGATGCCGATGTCCGATTAATCGTAATGGACCGGGTGCTGCACTACCTGAACGACTTCGCAATCGAACACGAACCGCTTAGGGATACGGAGAATACCGAAAATCCATACACTGTTACGGTGGCGGTAGCGACCACCAGCGCCACCGTCGATTCCATGGCGGTATATTGGTCCCCTGACGGTGCGATCCCTTTTAACATCGTCCCATTGATCGAGTCACAACCGGGCACTGGGTTGTACCAGGGCAGCATCCCGGCCCAGTCCGACGGCAGTACGGTTCACTACTTCATTTTCAGCGCTACCGATGATGGGTTTATCCAGACCAGCCCTACCCGCGCGCCGGCTGCCAGCCACTCCTTCTACGTAGGCCTCGATACAGTGGCCCCGGAGATTGCAACAGTTACCCATCTGCCTAAGACACTGAACAATACCGGTAATTACCATATTGAGGCCGGGATAAATGATAACCTGGGTGTGGATAGTACCACAGTTTACCTTCATTTCTGGGTCAATAGCGGCATCATCGACAGCCTGAAGATGGTGCTCGACCAGGCCAGCGGCCGGTATGCAGCCCGGTTCAGCACAGCCGGTTCGGTCGATGACGGGGACACCATCAATTACTATATCACCGCCCGGGATCTGTCTCTGGCGGAGAACGGGAGTACATCGCCCGTCTTCCAAACGGTGATCGCATCGTACTTCCTGGTGGACGGTTTCGAGGGTGATCTTTCCGCCTGGCGGGCCAGCCCGGGGTGGCAGACCGTAGGACTCTCACATAGTGGAGGGTGGTCACTCAAGCAGTCACCGATGTCCGTTTTTTACGAGCCCCACAAGGAATATATCCTTGAGCTGGACCGTGTGGTGGAGCTTTCGGCCCGATCATCAGCATACATTTCGTTCTGGCAAACACATAGCTTAGGGCCCGGTGATACCGTCTTTGTGGAGACCGCCGGACCCAATTCGGATTGGGTGGTAGCACGGTATTTCATCGGATCAAACAGTCCCGACTGGCA
The DNA here is from genome assembly GCA_022574435.1 of Fidelibacterota bacterium. Lineage (GTDB taxonomy): Bacteria > Fidelibacterota > Marinisomatia > SCGC-AAA003-L08 > TS1B11 > JACZSB01. The sequence goes on along the minus strand of JACZSB010000045.1, from coordinate 10,037 downwards.
GGAATCGGCGGTGGTTTTGGATATAACAAAAGAACCTAGTCCACGTATTCGGTTCCGCCTGTCCAGCGACGGTTCCGGGGAAGCCGACGGCTGGTACCTGGACGACGTATATCTCCTGGCCGATACGACCCTTGACAGCACCCTTTTGGAGCGGGAAGGGCCTAGCGATGTTCTGCCATTCGAATATGCCCTGCTGCAGAATTACCCCAACCCGTTCAACCCGGTGACCACCATCCAGTACCACCTGCCGCGGCCGGGGGAGGTGCGCCTGCGGCTGTATAACCTGCGGGGGCAGTTGGTCCGGACCTTGATCGACGATTTCCGGGCCGCCGGGGTGCACAGCGTGGCGTTAAACAGCGACCGGTTGGCGTCGGGCGTATATTTCTATCGCTTGGAAGCGGGCGACTTCACCCGTACCCGGAAAATGGTCCTGTTGAAATAGACTGGATGGGACCCCGCGAACGGCGGGGCTAGATACGTGATACTGGATATTGGATATTGGATGTTGGATGGGACCACGCCACCTGCGGGGATGGATTCATGTCGCATCATGAGAGTGGGGTATGAGCACCTGGAGCTTGATGCCGGACTTATCGCATGTTCCACACCACGTAGGCTGAAATGGGTGGCTACTTGAAATCCACCGGCCACAAGCTCCTGTTGGTGCTGCCGGCAATCCTTTGGTGGGGCTGCTCATCCGGAGAGCCGGAGGTGGCCCTGGACTTGCACTGGCAGCCGTTGACGGAGTCCAATGCCCAACTACCGCCGGGTATCCGGGTATTTGCCGGGGTTAACCGGCTGCTGCCATTGCGCGCCTGGTACGTTGAAGTTGACGAGCTTTCCCCGGAAATTGAGACCACGGTGGTGATGGCTGCTGGTGAGAAGCGTCGCGAAACGGTCTCCAGCATGGCCGCCCGGCTAAATGCCAGCATTGTGGTCAACGGGGGCTACTATCGGATGGACCTCAATCCCACCAAGCACGTGGGGTTGTTGATGATCGACAGTGTGGTGATCCAGCCCAATATCAGGGCAGTGACGCGCTCGGAGCGCCGTTTTCCACTGGCCCGGGCGGCGGTAGGCTTTACTGCTGGCGGCGTGATCGATGTGGCCTGGGTGTTCAATCGCGGGGATTCGCTATTGGAAGTCAGCCGCCCGCCGGCCCATCTCCCGGGTCAGCCCGATACCGGTTCAACTACCTTTACCCAGGGACGGTTCTGGCCGGTACGGGCGGCGTTGGGGGGCGGCCCCAGCCTGGTATCAAATGGGAAGGTACAAGTCACGGCCGACGAGGAGGTGTTTTTTGGCACCAGCATCCCCAAGGTACACCCCCGCACAGCCTGCGGCTACACCGCCGAGGGCAAACTGATATTGCTGGTGGTGGACGGGCGCCAGGAGGCCAGCCGGGGCGTGAATCTGCCGGAATTGGCCCTGATCATGCAGCAACTGGGTTGCGTGGAGGCGCTGAACCTGGACGGCGGCGGCTCATCCACCCTGGTGGCAGGCGGCCGGCTGATCAACCGGCCCGAGGGAGGGAGAGCCGAGAGACAGGTTATGTCCGCCCTGGCGGTACTTTACGAAGCGCCGCAGCCCTCAGGAAATGCGGAATGACCAGCCCAATGGCTGTCGGTCTGAGGCCTAATAAAGGGCTGAATCGGTAGGTAATATTTTATTTACATTCAATTGTTCAAGTTAGTATATTGCGGTAGAGAGAAATTCACGCTACGTCGCAGCTTGAACGCATAGCCCGCCGACTGAAGGTTGACTGGACAGATTGGACCGGTAGTATTTCTCCACAACATTAATCATCAAAGGAGATATGCATGCGCACTTCATATAAACTATTCACACTGTTTCTGGCCGGCGCCTTGTTGGTGGTTCCGGGTTGCGACGAGAACGGCGACGTTACCGAGGAGCCGGGCGCCCTGGAGGGGTCCTGGCAGCTCACCGACCTAACTGCCACTTACGTGCGGACGGCGGTCGCCGTACCCGGTACACCGGCCGATACCAGCTATAGCCTGACCGCCAGCTGGAACTTAGCGGGAGCCGTGCTGGGTTCTGCATCGGCGGCTGATCAGGAACTGGCGAGTTTTAGCGTCGGTGACACCGTATTCGCGACTGTCGCGGCATTTGATGCGGCAGCATTGGCTGCAACCGGTATCTCCCTGAAAATAACTTTCCTAAAAGATAACACCTATGCGCTCACCGGGACTTATCCCACCCTGCTGCTGGCTGCGGCCTCCTGTAGTACCTACCTGGCGGTACCCCAGATTTCAGATGTAGGCAATTACACGATTGTGTATAATACTGCTGAAACCGGCGGTACACTGGCCATTTCTCCCAATGACCTGCTGGGCGACCAGGTGTTGCCGTCTTTCGACGATGCGGTGGTCACCTTCAGCAGTGCCGGGGCAACGTTGCAACTAGACTTCCTGGATCGGGACGCACACGATGTCCTGATTGCCCAGACAGGAGAAACCTGGGATGAAGCGGAACACCGGGTGACCATGGGTATCCCCGAGGCGCCGATAATATCAGCTCTGGGTATTTTCGCAACAGCGGATCTGGCCGACACAACGGGGAAATCAGCCTACCTGTATGATCCGGTGAAACTGGCAACTTGGGGCAATTACCTCACATTTTACGGTTTGATTATTCAAGGCACGATTCTAAAGATGATTGCCTTGGATCCAAATATCTCTAATGAGGCAGAAGCCTTAGCCGCTATTTTGGCTTTGGCAGCAGCAGGAGCGGCCGACCCAACAACCACCATTCCCTATGCAACGCTCTTAACCGATGATAGTAGTGGCGATTTCGACCCCACGGCTTTAGCTGCCGGCGGCAAGCTCACTTACGTGATCAATAATGTATGCATGCCGGTGAACGAGCTGATCGATTTCAAGTCCAGCTGGGATAAAATCTAAGGGTAATCTCAGCAGCAAATCGGATGCAATTATGACAGAGCGGGGAAGCGGATGAGGGTTCCTTTCTCGCTCTGTCGTATGTTCGGTAATGAGTACACCGCGATGATAAAACCGGTTTTAGCATTAGTGATCATGCTTACTGCTCTCAGTGGGCAGGGGGCCTTGAGGGTCACCTTAACCGGTACGGTGCGGGACGCAGGCAGTGGCGCGCCTCTGCCGGCGGCTGACGTGGTTGTTACCGGGGGCAGGCTGGCACAGGCCACCGGCGCGGCCACCGATACCGAAGGGATTTACCGGATCCCCAACCTGCTGCCCGGCAGTTACCAGGTGCGGGTCATGTACATCGGTTACCAGACCTTCAATCGCGAGGTGATTATAACCGCTGACAGCGGGCCGCTGTTGGAGCTGGACTACCAGTTGGAGCCGCAGGCCATCAGGCTGCAGGAGTTCGTGGTGACCGCCAGCCGGGGCCGGCGCGAGAAGCTCACCGATGCCCCCGCCGCCATCAGTGTGGTCACTTCAGCAGAAATTCGCCGGGGGACCAATCCCAACCTGGGCGATTACTTCAAGCATATCAAGGGGGTGGATTTCACCGCTTCGGGCATTGACGGATTCAACCTGTCGGCCCGGGGTTTCAACACCAGTTTCTCATCGCGCCTAATGACTCTCACCGACGGGCGTAAGGCCAATGTGCCCTCCCTGCGCCTGATCGCCTACAACACTATCCCGATTACCTCCGATGACGTGGACCAGATTGAGGTGGTGCTGGGGCCCTCGTCAGCCCTATACGGGCCTAATGCCTTTGCCGGGGTGGCCAACATTATCACCAAGAAACCGAGCGCCTCCATCGGCACTGACGCCAGCGTAAGCTTTGGCAACCGCGACTACCGCAAGTTCCAAATGCGGCACTCCGGCCAGTTCGGCAACTGGGGCTACAAATTTTCTGCGGTTGATTTTAGAGCCAGCGACTGGCAGTGGGTGGACCCCGAAGAGAGAAAGGGGCACAACGAGCTCTGGATTCAGAATAGCGGCAAGATTGGCGATCAGCTCGATGCGGGCGAATATCCCACTGCCGAGGATCCCTGGGACTGGAAGTGGGATGGCAATGATATTCGCTTCGACCGCGACGGCGATGGCGATTTCTACGGCCCGGCTGATACGGTCTTCCTGGCGTCGGATTCCTTGAGGGCCGGTAATGGAGATATGATAGTATACTTGAGGGCGGATCGTAATCAGGACGGGATATTGGATACGGCTAGTTTCGATGTATTCAACCAGAGGGTGGATTTAAGACTGGATTACGACTTCAGCTCTAACCACGGCCTGGTTTTCGGGTTTGGCCAGGCAGTGGCCACCAACATCAACCTCACCGGGATCGCCCGGTACTTAGCTGAGGATTGGGTCTACCGCTATTACCACTTGCGATATATCAATGGCGACCTGTTTATCCAATCCTATCTGAACACCTCCCAATCGGGCCTGACCCGCAACCTGCGCACCGGTGAGCGGATTATCGACGAGTCTACCTTCTACCATTTCCAGGCGCAGCACACGGCCAATTTCACCTGGCCGGTGGAGATGTTGGTCTCCTATGGGACCGATTACCAGCGGACCATGCCCAAGACCTACGGTACCATCCTGCCCGATGGCAAGGCCGGCAAGAGCTTCGATAACGACGGGATCGACAACGACGGTGATGGTAAGGTGGATGAGTTTGCCGAAGGGCTTATCACCACTAATGAGTATGGCCTGTACTTTCAATCTACGGCGCAATTAAGGCCCCACCTGGAGTTTATTTTTGCCGGCCGCCTCGACCTCCATAGCGGTGAGCAAGATGCAAACGGCATCAGGTTTATTAAGGATCCGCTGCTGGGGGGCACCATGAACTACCGGGCCCAATATTCGCCCAAATTCGGACTGCTGTGGAAACCGGTGGATAACCAGACTTTCCGCCTGACTGCGGCCCGGGCCTCGAACACCCCTTCATCACAAGGCCTTTACCTGGATATTGTGGCGGGAATCGCGGCCTCATCCCTGGTGAAGGCCCGGGGCAATCGTTCCGGCTACCACTTCGAGCGAGCACCCGATGGTACGCTGATGATGTACGACGTCCGTCGCGGCTCCAGCCAAGAGTTCCGCCTGGCCCAGATTCCAGACTCAGCGATTCTGTATATCCCGCCGGTGCTGGGGCGGCCCGGCCAGTTTGTCCAGAAAGAAGACGTGCAGGATATCGAACCGATCACCAGTGAGTTGATCTGGACCTATGAAATAGGCTATTCGGGAATCATCAACAATCGCATGCGGGCCACCATGGACATCTATTACAGCGAATACGGCGATTTCGTCTCCGACCTGACGTGGATCACACCGATCGTCATGGATACGCTCAAGTACGGGTTTAATTCCGACGCCGTCATCGGGCTGGTGGGCACCAGTGAGTTCGACGGGATCGACATCGGCCCGGACGGCATACCCGGGACAGCCGATGACAAAGTGGATTTTGATAACCCCCGGGAGTTGACCCTGACCAATATCAATTATGGCAGAGTCACCATGGGCGGGTTGGATATGAGCCTGGTATATTTCTTCTCGCCCCAATTTTCGGGCGAGATGCGATTTTCGTATCTGGGCCGCCAGTCGTTCTACAATCCGCTCACCAAGGCCGATGATCCGGTCAATGCGCCGCGCTACAAGATTTCCTTGAGCGCTAAGTATTCGGACCGGGCAGATCGCTTTTGGCTGGGGTTTGCCGCCCGGCATATCCCGACTTTTGACTGGTCGGCGGGCGTATTCTTTGGTACCATCGAGACCTATACAGTGATCGATGTCAGCATGGGATACCGGCTCACCGACCTGTTCACTATCAAGGCCAATTTGAATAACCTGAACAACGATGTCCACCGGGAGATTGTGGGCGGGGCCGCGTTGGGGCGCCAGATCGTAGTGAACTTGTCAGTAAAAATGTAGCCGGGCCGGCAGCCGGCAGCGTTTCAATTTTCCTTCACAGGGCGTAAAGCCCCTCTTGCTCATATTAAGATATCTTATTGCCCAGCCGTGAACGGCTCGGCTAGGATTATTTTGCAGTACCGCCCTAGCGGTAGGGTACCTGGAAAGTATGCATGTTGATGATCCCCTCCCGCCGGTAGAACTTTTTGATGGGCGCTGACCACCTAAAGTCCTCCTCGGCCAGGAGGAAGTAGAAGTCCTCCACCAAGCGGCCCGCCCGGGTAGCGTCATGGCGGCGGAAAAATGAGGCGTAGGCCCGCTTGACGACCGGATCTAGAACACCACCGGGGCCAAATACCGGGGAGCGGCGCAGGCCGGTGAGGAAGGTGCTCAGGTAAACCCGGTAATAATATTGAGCCGATTCGGCCATGATGGAGCCGGGATATTTGTCCTGGTAATGCTCCCAGGCCACGATCCTGGCGCCCAGCTGGGCATAACTGATCACCAGCATTTCATCATCGGAGAAACCGGCGGCCAGCTCCATCTTGCGCAGGTTGAGGTAGTCCTTTAGCGCCAGGGACACATAGGGATAGAATTGCCTGTAGAGGTAATCGGCCCGCTGGTCGATGTAGTACAAGTCGCCCAAGGTAAACAGCCCCAACCCGTTGGGCTCCAGCACCTCCAGGAAGGCCTCGATATCCGGCGCCCGGGGCCGTTCCCGGGAATGGAGCCGCTCCAGGAAATCGAGATTTTCCCACATAAGATCGTTGTGCCGGCTGATGGTGGCGAAGAAAAAGGTCTGGAAAGATTTAAAGATGGAGTCCACCTGGGCCGCCGGCAACTGGGTGCAGCAGTCCTTGAAGCTGGTGATGGCCCTTGAGAAGGAATCGAGCTCGTCCTTGTCAAGCGAGTCGATATAGGCGCTCCATTGGGCCACTGGTGAGCCTAGCGGAGCGGTATCCGGCGTGGTAGATGACGGTACGGCCAGCAGACCGGCAATGAGCAAGGGAAACATGGGGGCATTGTAGGCAAAGGGGGTGGGAGAAGCCATTAAAAGACTTAGGATAAAATTACAGTTTAGCCACCGATCTTGGTAAAAGCAGACCGTTCGAAGCGTTATTTTCTAGCGCATAAAAGGGCGTGCACGCCCTCCGGCCTCCATTTTGATCATCTGTCCTCTCTCCCAGCCGTGAACGGCTAGGCTAAACAGTTAACAATTCCATTTCACCCAGTTATTGGTGGCTGGGACAAAAATCGATCCGCTCGTAGTATTGAGTTTTCGCACTGTATATGTGGCACTGGAGGGAATATCCTCCCCAATCGGCTCAAACATTCACGGTATTATCGCTTAAACAAAAACCTGCTGTAATGCATTCCCCTGAGTTTAATTCGTTAATGGCCGCCGGTCCTGGGCTCTCTACCTTCCATCCCCCCTGCAGCGGCCTTAAATTAGCTGCTACAGGTACGCCAATTTGTCAGAGTTTCAGATCATATCGGACCATAAGCCCCAGGGCGACCAGCCGGAGGCCATCGCCCAGCTGGTGGAGGGGATTCTCGAAGGGCGCGAGCACCAGACTTTGCTGGGCGTAACCGGCAGCGGCAAGACCTTCACCATGGCCAATGTGATCCAGGCGGTCCAGCGGCCCACGATCATTTTGTCACATAATAAAACCTTGGCGGCCCAGCTGTTCGGTGAGTTCAAACTACTGTTCCCTAATAACGCCGTTGAGTTTTTCATCAGTTATTACGATTATTACCAGCCTGAGGCCTATCTGCCGGTCACGGACACCTTCATCGAGAAGGACTCTTCCATCAATGAGGATATCGACCGGCTGCGGCTGAAGGCCACCTCCGCCCTGCTGGAGCGGCGGGACGTCATCGTGGTAGCCTCGGTGAGCTGCATCTACGGTATCGGTTCGCCATCCTTATACGAGGAGAGCGTTGTCCGGCTGTCAGTAGGGGACGAGGTGGACCGGCGGGAGCTGCTTCGAAAACTGGTGGATTCCTATTACGTGCGCAACGACCTGGTGCTGGAACGGGGCAATTTCCGGGTCCGTGGCGACATAATGGAGGTCTCTCCGGCCTATCTGAGCCATGCCGTGCGCATCGAATTTTTCGGCGATCGGGTGGACCGGATAATCACCTTCGACCCGCTGACCGGCGAGGTGATCAGTCCCGATGGTGGCCTGGAACGGACGGCCATCTATCCGGCGAAACATTTTGTCACCACCACAGAGACCATTCAACGGGCCGTTAAGGAGATCCGCGTCGAACTGGCTCAGCGCCTGGAATGGTTCCGGTCCGAGGGCTCACTGCTGGAGGCCCAACGGCTGGAGCAGCGCACCCAGTACGACATCGAAATGCTGCTTGAGGTGGGCTACTGCAACGGGGTCGAGAACTATTCCCGTATTCTCAGCGACAGACAGCCCGGGGAACGGCCCTATACGCTGCTTGATTTTTTTCCTGACGATTTTATCACTTTCATCGATGAATCGCATGCGACCATACCCCAGGTGCGGGCCATGTACAAAGGCGACCGCAGCCGGAAGGAAGTACTGGTGGAGCATGGCTTCCGGCTCCCTTCGGCCCTGGACAACCGGCCCATGAAATTCGAAGAGTTTGAGGCCAAAATTGGCCAGGTGATCTATGTCTCGGCCACGCCGGGGCCTTATGAGCTCGAACAGTCGCTGGGCGAAGTGGTGGAGCAGGTTATCCGGCCCACCGGCCTGATGGACCCCGAGATTGATGTACGCCCCATTGAGGGCCAGATCGACGACCTCATCGCTGAGATCAAGGCCCGGGTGAAGAACAAGGAGCGCATCCTGGTGACGACCCTCACCAAGCGGATGTCGGAAGACTTGACGGATTACCTGAAGGGGATGGACCTGTTGGTGAACTACCTGCATTCTGAAATTGCCAGCCTGGCCCGGGTGGAGATTCTGCGGAATCTTCGGCTGGGCAATTTCGACGTACTCATCGGGATCAACCTGCTCAGGGAAGGCCTCGATCTGCCGGAGGTCTCCCTGGTGGCGGTACTGGATGCGGATAAAGAGGGTTTTCTGCGCTCCGCCACATCCCTCATGCAAGTTTCCGGCCGGGCGGCCCGGAACATAAACGGCAAAGTGATTTTCTACGCCAACCGGATTACCGCTTCCATGGGGGCGGTTATCGACGAATCGAACCGCCGCCGGGAGATTCAGCGGGCGTACAACGACGCACACGGTATCACGCCCCAGGGCATCTATAAATCGGTGGAAGATGTGCTGATCGCCACGTCAGTCGCCGACGCCCAGACCGAGAAGTTCACCGTTATCAAGCGGACCCCGCAGTACAATCTCGACAACCTCGATACGGAGGACCTGGAGTACACCCTCGACCTGCTGCGCCGGGAGATGAAGCGGTCGGCAGAAAATCTGAATTTCGAGGACGCGGCCAAACTCCGGGACGAGATTGTGCGCCTGGAAAAAAAGCATGGAATGGCGGCCACTTGATGTCCCGGCTGCTGGTATTGGGCAGCGGGGGCCGGGAACATGCCCTGATCTGGTCTCTGGCCGGCGAGGCCGCAGGACATCGGCTGTTCTGCGCCCCGGGCAACGTGGGCACCGCTGAATTGGCCACCAACCTGGCCGTCGATCTGGAGGATCACGAGGCCGTTATGGCCTTGGCCCGGGAACAGGGCATTGATCTGACTATAGTCGGTCCCGAAGGACCGCTGGCTGCCGGTATCTACCTGGTTGATGCGCACGTTCCGTGCGGTTTGTCGACCTGCGTCGGGTCAACAACATTCGAAGTGACGGGACAGCCCGTAGGCGGCGTCGTCGAGCTGCCGGAGGTAGCTGGGACGCCCCTAGAGGTGCCCGGCTCCTCGGGCACCAACGCGGGCCCGATCGCCAGCATCGTGGCCGCCATCGCGGCGGGCACCGTGACGCTGACCGGCGCGGCCTGGTACGCGAGGAGGCGCTGGGCGAGATAGTTCCAGGCGCGAAGTTAGCTAGAACGAGGAGCGTCCCGACTTGGGGCGCTCCTCTCCGTGGCCGGCGCCACTCCGCCGGGCGCGCCAACCGTGCTACAATCCGGCCAGCCAACACGCGCCTTGGGTACAGGCGAGCCCGGCTAGGAGGTCGGCTGTGGGATTCTTCATCACGTCGGCATGCATCCTTGGCCTGTTCG
>JACZSB010000355.1 GCA_022574435.1 Fidelibacterota bacterium | reverse complement strand
GTCTGTCCATCGGTGGTCTGGTGGGCGGCGCGAATATCATCGATGAGATATTTGGCTTCAACTTAGCCGGTAATGCCGCCGGGATGGTCAACAGAGACCGGATCACCGCCGAGGAGCTGCGCCAGGCCATCTCGGCCCAAACCCAGCAGGCCCGGAACCAGTTTGGCGAGCTCACCGACCGGCTCCTTGATCAGGCGGAAAACCAAGCCTGGGATAACCTGGTTGCCAATCGGCTGCTGATCGCCCAGTTCCAGGAGCGGGAGCTGGAGATAACCGGGGACGAGATTTTTTACGTCCTGCAGCACTACCCACCGATTTTCCTGCAGCAAAACGAAGCCTTCCAGACTGACGGCATTTTCGACCTTAACCTGTATTACCAGGCACTGAATAATCCCTCGGGTAACGAATGGGCGCCCGTGGAGGCCTTCCTGGCTAACCTGCTGCCGGGTGAAAAGTTGAGCCAGATGATCCGGGCCATGGCCTTCACCTCCGAAGAGGAGATAAAAGCCAGTTGGTATGAGCGGGAGGCCCGCGCCACGGTGGACTTTATATACGTGGCCAATAATAAAATATCGTTGGGTGATATGGCAGTCGACGAGGACGAAATACGGGTTCGCTATCGCCGGGATCGAGAAGATTATGCCGTATCCGAAAGACGGATATTGGAATATGTCATCTGGCCCAAGACGCCCACTGCCGCCGATTCAGCGAGTGTTGTAGCGACCGCCGTTGATCTGGTGAACCGGGCTCAAGCGGGAGAGGATTTCGCCCGACTGGCTCTCGACTTCTCAGAGGACCCCGGCTCGGGTCCCAGCGGCGGCGAGCTGGGCTGGTTCGGTAAGGGCCAGATGGTCCCGGCCTTTGATTCGGCCGTTTTCGGGGCGCAACCCGGTTATGTTGTCGGTCCCATCCGGACCCAGTTCGGTTATCATGTCATCAAGGTGCACGAGGTCAGGGAGCAGGAAGACGGCCCGCAAGTCAACGCCAGCCATATCCTGCTGAAAGTGGCACTCGGTCCCGGTAGCCTGGACCAGTTGCGCAACCAGGCCAATATATTCTCCTACGATGCCGCCGATTCCTCCTTCGAAACCGCCCTGAAGATGCATGCTCTCGAGGCCCGGACTTCATCCGGGTTGCGTGAGGCCGACAAGTATCTTCCGCCGCCGGTTGGTATGATGCGCTCGGTGGTGCGGTTCGCCTTCGGCGCTGAGGTGGGCGACCTATCCGACGTCTATGCCAATGACAATTGCTTCCTGGTGGCTCGGCTGAATGAGGTCCTTCCGGCCGGTTACCAGCCCATCGAAGAAGTCAGTTCCCGGATCCAACGGACTATCAAGCAGGAGGCGGCAGCTGAGCAGGTGGACCTGATCATGGCTAATATGCGCTACCAGTTGGATACCACCAGCAGTTGGCAGGCCCTGGCCGACTCCATCCCCGAGGCCGTCTATTTCGGTGGCGTGACCTCCAGCTTAAACGGCAGTTTCAAGGGGGTGGGGCGCAGTCCAATGCTCACCGGGGTGATTACGAGCCTGGCGCCGGGGGAGGTAAGCCCGGTGGTGCATCTGGAGCGGGGGCAGGCGGTGGTGCGTCTGGTGGATTTGGCCGAGCCGGATTGGAGCGCGTATGAGGCCCAGCGCGAGGCGGCCCATGAGCGACTGCTGGAACAGCGCACCCAGGCCGCCTGGAACATCTGGTTGGACGACCTGAAGGACCAAGCCGAGATCATCGACAACCGGCACAGGTTCTTCTAGCGCCTAAGGGGGTTATTGTATCAGGGCAAAGGGATCAAGAATTAAACGATTGATGGACGATGCCGATCACGGCGCGGTGACGGAAAACCCGCCCCTCCCGCTGAACCCGGCGGGTGGAGGAGGATGGGTGGCAGGCCCACAACGGACGAAGGCGTTCACGCCATTTGAAGAACATGAGGCCAACGCCCTGAAGGGCGTCCATGCAACTTGATGGCCTTTTTAATCCCAGCCATAAATGGCTGGGCTAACGGAGAATTTAAATCGCGTTATGGGGACTAGCCCCGCCGTCCCTCTAGCCGCCGGACAGGTTCATGGCTGCCGTGATCCGATCCCGTATCCCACCCTGCCCCTTTAAGCCTCCCGATTCCAAATTTAATCCCGACTAATCCGCTCTTGACTTGAACTGAAATAGTTATTAGCATTAGCCCGCCTGCTATTTCACCATATCACCACGGGGAGCATCATGCAACGAGTATTATATCATTCCCTTAAGGGGCTTCTACTCCTGATGAGCGTAGCCTGGGGGCAAATACCCCAGACCATCAGCTACCAGGGGGTTCTCAAAGACAATAATGGCGCTATTGTGACCAATGGCCAGTATGACATCACTTTCAGGCTTTTCGATGTGGACGAATTCGGTACACCGCTATGGTTTGAGGACCATACTGCTGGTAATTCTGCAGCCGTGACCGTAACCGACGGTCTCTTTAGCGTGATCCTGGGCAGCACCACGCCCCTCTCACCTAATTTCGATAGAAAGTATTGGCTGGAAATTGTTGTGGAGGGTACCAGACTAGAGCCGCGCATCCCGTTCACTGCATCGCCCTATAGCCTGCAAGCGCAGAACGCCCAGAATGCCGACTCTCTAGGCCAACTGGCCGCTGCCGGTTACGCTATTGCAGACCATACCCACATTGGCATCGACGTCACTAGCGCCGTGGCCAATGCCGATAGCGCCGCTGTGGTTCCATGGAGCGGGATCAGCGGTATGCCGACGGACTTCGCCGATGGCATTGATAATACCGGTGGCGCCGGCGACGGCCACTCCCTGGACGCCGCCGATGGCAGCCCCACCGATGTGGTGTTCGTGGATAGTACCGGCAACGTGGGTATTGGGACCACCGCTCCGGGGATCACAAAGCTGTGGGTGCGCAAGTCAAGTGTGGGAATTGTGCCTAACACGAACACTGTCGCACTCTTTGAGATGTCCGGAGACCCGAGTATCGATATCGCGGGCACGTCTTCGGCCGCACTTTATTTTTACAATGGGAACACACGGAAAGCCGGGCTGGCCCTTGATGGGGCGACGGGCCGTCTTTCATTTTACTCCGGCAATATGAATGCTCGTTTGACACTCAGTGAGAATGGGCAGTTATGGCTCAATGAGCTTTCTTCGTTTCCCGCTCCACTTACCAATTGGGGTGCACTGTACGTCAAGTCTGCAGACAATAATCTGTACTACAAGAGCGATGCCGGAACGGAATATCAACTCACGCCCGTTGCCACGGGTGG
>JACZSB010000354.1 GCA_022574435.1 Fidelibacterota bacterium | reverse complement strand
CGGCGTGGATTTCCTCGCGGGTGGCGCCGTCATCCCGCAGGGCGGACACTAATTCGTGCAATTCGGTGCGCTGCTCATCCGTGAGTTGCTCCGCCCAGGGAGCTGGTCCGCGGTGACGGCGGCCAAGGCGCTGGTCGGGCGGGTCGATGCCCCAGGAGGTGAATAGTTCGGTCACTGCGGCGTGGATTTCCTCGCGGGAGGCGTTGTTATCGCGCAAACCCGACACTAATTCGCGCAATTCGGTGCGCTGCTGCTCGGTGAGTTGCTCCGCCCAATGACCTGGGCCGCGGCTACGGGCGCCGAGGCGGAACTCGGGCGGGTCGATACCCCAGGAAGCGAACAACTCGGTTACTGCAGTGCGGATATCCTCGCGAGTAGCGCCGTCACCCCGCAGGCCGAACACTAATTCGTGCAGTTCAGTACGTTGCTCGGTTGAGAGGAATGAATCGCCGCAGGGACCCATTCCTGTTCCATGACTGCGGGGCCCAGGGCCTTGGGCTAGCAGCAGTCCCGTGAGGGTCATGGCTATGAGAATTGCTTGCCGGAATGTTGGGTACATGGTTCGGCTTCCAAATTAGTTTTCGTTATCAGTGTCAAAACAAAGAACGCTAGAGATTTGATTCGTCGCCCATTAGATATACCGGAAAAGATGAAGGTTAAGAACTCACCAGTATTATTCTCGGTGATGTAAACCACAATCCGGTTAAATAGCGCTGCCGTTCCATCGGTTAGCGGTGTTAGTTTTTGGCCGTTAAAATGGTGGTGGCAATCGGCCCGTGTTGCAATGAAAACCCTCGATGATTCTCAGTTGGCGGCCTTCGACGTTGAGTTTGTGGACGATCGCCTATGGCCCCTGGTAGCAGCCCGTATCGACAGCGATTTTCCAGCGGGCGATTTTCGGTTCCTGGATGTTGGTGGAGGCGCCGGCCGGTTCGCTGATCAACTGCTGGAGCGCTATCCGCGAGCCACAGGCACAGTATTGGACAACTCCGGGCGACTACTGGCGGGCAACCGGCCGCACGACAGGAAAACTCTGGTAAACGGTTCGGTGGAACGACTGGCAGAGCTATTCGCGCCCGGCGAGTTCGATCTTATCTGTTTCAATTGGTTGCTGCACCACCTGGTGCTTTCCAGCTGGTCCGGCTCGCAACGGGCCATGGTCGACGCGCTGGAGGCAGCACGTGGACTGTTATCGGATCGGGGCAGGATCTCCCTATTTGAGAACATGTATGACGGTCTGCTGATAGATGGGCTCCCCGGTTTCCTGATATTCACGCTGACCTCTTCACGGATTCTGCGCCCCCTGCTCCGGGGGATGGGCGCCAATACAGCCGGAGTGGGCGTTTGCTTCCAGTCGCACCGCCAATGGGAACGGCTGCTAGCCCGGGCGGGTTGCGCTATCGGCCACTATAGTAATGACGTTACCTGGACCTTGCCCTGGCATTGGCGAGTGTTGCTGCATATGGGCTACGTGCGAGTGGGGCATTTCTGGTGCCAAGGGGACTAGGGTGCCGCCCCCGGGGGAGACTTAAACAATTATTCTGCCGAGGGGCGGCGCCGGTTAATTATTGGAGCGCGGATTTCAGGTTGCGAGAACTGAAGAAAATTGTATAGCTTTCGCGCCAGTTTCAAGCCGCCGCGCTTATTTTAGAGCCACCCAGCGGCAGATGACCAAATACCATATTGTCCAGGGATGATGCTGAGGTTCGGGCATACTCATAATAAGGAAAAAGAATGATCAAACCGCTCCGTAATAATGCATATCATAACGAGGCCGGTCGATGGGATCTCGAAGTAGACTTTGAGGATGAACCAACCGGTAAGGACGCGGGATGCGATATTCTTTACTACAAAGTCCTGGGCCCGAAGCGGGAAACCTTTACCTATAAGCTCAGGTTCACCGGCCAGCCGGTGGTGCTGCCTGGTCCGGACCCGGGTAACCTAGACCAGGAGGACCTCAAGCGCAGGGCGGCCCTGTTCCTGGTGCGGGACCTGATAAAGGCTGGTCGCCATATGGACTTGGTGGCTTCCCATCTGGGCAAAAAGTGGGCCTTCAGCAAACCGGCGGAGCCGTTGATCCGGCACTCCGAAGCAGATCCGGTAGCAGAACCGGTAGCAGAATCGGTCTCTAGCACTTTGGCCTCAAGCGACTCTTCTCCGACGCCATAGGAGCCACCTACCGCCACGGCACCGTGTGTGCCGTATAGAGTTTATTCTATTTCATCTAATTTGAAGAAAACCGGAACCGGCAACCAACTTGCAATAGGCTCTCCCCTATCATTATACGCCGGGTCAAACTGGGTTTTTTGAATTGCCGCCACAGCGGCTTCATTCAGTCCGCCAGGCATGCTCTTTAGAACACTAACTTTAGTAAAATTACCAGTTTCATCAATGTAGCAGGCAAGTATGACCTGGCCTTCGATTCCCTGTGATCGCGCAACGAAAGGATACCTTACGTTGGATTTGATGGCCTGATAGCCCCCACGTGGCCGGGCAGGGTTCCGCTGAAATAGCGATGATGGCGGCTTATCAAGCCACTCGATACTACCTTCAATATTGGCTGTGCGTACTTTCTCCGCCGCAATGGCCTCAGGAGACGAAGTGATGCTGCGGGGACTATCTGCCGCAATGGGCCGGGTAGCAGTGGTAGGTGTTTGGCCAGTGGTCGACTGGGTGGTTTCAGGCGGTTTTGACGCTGAAATTGACGAGCCTCCCATCTTGAGAGAAATAGAATGTGCCAGGAGTTTTATTTCGCCTATCAGTCCTTCAATAGAACCGGTGTAATCACGGGATAGGGTGCCGGTGATTGAACCGGTTTCTATATCGATAATCCTGGTGTCAATAGTGTATAGTGAGCCGATTTATCCAATTGTGCCAGCCAGCATGAAGCTAACATTCAGGAGTCGTCCCACCTCTACAGCGCATTCATTACTTGTGCATCCGGAAAGCTGGAAATCCTGTTCGGTCAATATCTGTTCCATGGCCCCACGTTCAATGAGGGTTATGGCCCCAACTTCGACTAGCTCGGTACGTAACCTACTGGTAACCACAGCAGATTCAACTTGTGAAATCCCCAAGCCATCGAAATCCAGCACAGCTACCGTTAATGGTTGCTGGCCCAAGCAAATGCTCGCCGAACTAATGAGCATGGTAGCAACAGTGCCTATTCTTCTCCAAATCATCAACCTTATCCCTAGACTACTATTATTTCAAATATTTAAGCAGGTCTAAGTTTAAGCAAGTTTCCTTCATTTGCCAGCTATGT
>JACZSB010000044.1 GCA_022574435.1 Fidelibacterota bacterium | reverse complement strand
AGATGATGAGAACAGGCATAATCCTATGCCCAGGATAAGGTCAATTGTATTATAGTCGAACCACAGGTTACCTGGGTACTATAAGTTAGCGGCCGCCGTGATTTTCTAAGGCACTATGGCGTGGGGCCGGGAAGTGGTGCTGTGCTACGATGAACCGCGGCTGTTTTTGCGGGAGCACGTTAGGTGCTTCCAATAGTGCTCCCAGCATGAGAGTAGGGGAAAGCAAGGTGCTCCCGATACGCACATATCCTATAGGATAAAAAAGGGCCGGCAAAAACCGGCCCGCAATGGGCTGATAACCAGTCATTGCAATGTAGTGCTATTCCACCATTTCCCCGCTAAGGGTGTCTGCAATATTGATCTGTCCATCATCCTGTAATTTACGCACCTGCTCCATGATCTTGCGCCGGGCGTCATTTACATCCCTTTTGGATACCGCCCCTTCAACCGGTTCGTACATGGCCTGCTTCTTTTTGGGCAGCACATTGATGGCCTGCTCCACCAGCGATTCATCCATGCCCTTCAGGGCCAGGGCCAGGTCGTCCAGCTCCACCGAGATGAGGATATCGCGCAGGGCAGTTTCGTCCACCTTGAAGATATCATCAAAGGTGAGATAGAACTTCTTGACCTCCGCCAGCAGGTCCGGATTCTCCTGGCTCAGTTTATCTAAAAACAGGTCAGCTTGCTCCAGCCCCATGCGGTTCAGCATTCCGGCCAGTTTCTCCCCACCGCCGCGCTCGAATTCCGAGGCCTTGGGCAGGTACCGGGCTTTCTCCTGCAAGTCCCCGGCCACACTGACCACCGATTCCAGATTCATGGTCTCGGCGTCGCCCAGTTCCACCAGGGCCTCCACTCGTTGCTCGGGATCAAGGCGCTCATAGATCCGCATTTGGCGGTCCGGCTTGAGTTGGGCCAGGACAATGCCGGCGATCCGGGGCGGCTCCGCCAGGATCAAGTAGGCCACCTGTTCGTCGGACAGCTTCTCCAGGAAAGCGAATGGTTTGCGCCCGCCGCTTTCGGTTTCCTTGTATTTCTGGGCCAGGAAACTAAAATAGAATTCTTCCAGCACAGTTTTTTTAACCTTGAAGGAGACCATTTCCAGCTCCCGGGCACGCACCCGAACCTTGCGCATGTCGGTGTCGCTTAGCTCTTTAAAAATGGTCACCGCCAAGCCATCACCAAGCACTTGGAATAGAATCGCCGCTTTGTCCAAGCCGGTCAGATCAGCGACTTGCATATTAAACGCCCTCCTCAGCGGTTGACTCAGATTCGCCAGTTTCTTCATCCCCGCCCAAAGCGCCGGCGCCCTGGGAGCCCCCCTCAGCCTGCAGCCAGTCGCTCAATATGCTCGAGGCAGTCTCTTGGCGGCCTACGCTCATGGAAACCACCGATTGGCGGATCGACTTGAGTTCCGACCTGAGCACCTCGGGATCATCCTCCACATGGCTAGGCCTGGGCGCAGCTTCTACAGCCTCAGCGGCCTCGGACTGGGCCTCAGCGGCAGCCTCTTCACCACCGGCCTCGGCGGCCAGCTTCTTGCTACGCGGCTTGCGTGGCGGCCGGTTCCGGGCAGGACGCCGCCGGGGATACCCAGGAGGCATACCGGAGGGATAACCCATAGCCATCATTGGAGCCCGCCCACGCGAGGTAAAGTAAATAACTGCGCCGATTATCGCGGCTGCCAAGAAAATCACCACTACCAATATAGCCAGTCCCGGTCCGCCGCCGCCCAAGGCCTGGGAGCGGGATGTTCCCTGCATAGCCGATTCGATCTGCTCCTGTAGCCGGCTTTTTTCCTGCTCGAAATTGGCCCGCATCGCTTCTAATGAATCCTCCAACGATGTGGCCTGGATGGTCTTGATACCCTGTTCCGCTGTAGATAGGCCGCCGGTCATGGCTTGCTGCCGCAATTCTGATATCTCGTTGAGTAACGCTTCCTGCAGCCGGGCGTTCTGTTCTTCGCGCTGTTGCTGTAGGTAGATCAGGTCCTTCGCGCGTTCATTCTGTACCTCGGCCAGGTCGGCCAAAGCCTGCTTGCGCTCATCCTCGGAACGCTGGAGGTACTCCAATTCCCTATCGCGCAGTTCCTGCATCAGGGCTTTGTTGCGGGCCTCCGCCTCCCGGAGTTCATCGCGCAGTTCCTCGGTCTGTGGAGAGTCGTAATCTTGTCCGGCCGCCGTGCCGGAAGCGGACTGGCGCCTAACTTTGAATGCTGCGGTGGTTATGGAAAGGACATCACCCCTATCCCGGTCGAAGCGAGAAGCGATCAGGGCCACCTGGCGGACATTCTCAATTATCTGGGGCGTGACGCCGTCTTCTAGGATAATGCTCAGGGCCAACGACTTGATCCAGGTCCTTCCGGCGGCCTCTGCCTGGCTGGGGGCGAGCGCCCCGTCCCCGGAGATACCCCCGCCCCACTCCAATCCAACATCCTCGCCGCCGGGTGCTTCGTCTGCTGACAGTGCCCGGACATCCTCACCACCGGCCGTGGCTCCCACGGCCGGAAATCCGGGTATGGGGAAAGGATTGGTTCGGGGGGCAGGCGCTTGTTCCGTGGTTCCAAAGGGACTTCGATCCCTGGAGGCTGCGTCCGGCTGCTGGGCGCCACGCATGAGTGTGCCGTCCGGTCGGCGATAAGCCCGCTCAGGTGTGCCTGCGCCGGGGATCTCAAGCTCCACCTTCACATCGACCACGAACTGCGATTCGTCCAAGATCTTTGAGATGGCGGTAGTCACCCTTTGCTGAATGGTAGTCTCCAGCAACAATTGCTGGGACAGGAAGCCCGCCCCCTGGCCCAGAACAATAACTAAGGGGACTATCGCCGCGAGCATTACTCTAAGATTATGTGTCCACTGTCGCATCAGTGTCTCCGGTTATGTTTCAGCCCACAGCTAGGAATGTGATCTCCACCCGCCGGTTTTGGCTTTGTAATTCTGGCGTGGCGTTTGCCGCCTGGACGGTTTCGTCATTTACCCCGATCCGGCTTTGGCGCCAGGAAGTACCCGCGGGTAATCGGTCTGCGAACCCCACCGCCCGCAATCTTCCTCCCGGAACTCCCTTGGATATGCAGTATCGTACCACGGCGGCGGCCCGGGCACCGCTCAATTCCCAATTGGTCGGATAGCGAGCAGCCAACGCGCCCGTAGGCAGGACATTATCCGTGTGGCCTTCAACCGATATAGGAAACTTGTTACCCCGGTCGGACATGATCGGGATAATAGCGTCTAGAAAGGGATAAATACCCGAGTTCAAATCGGCGCTGCCCATTCCAAAGGCATAGCGGCTATCTATGGTGATTGAGACCCCCTTCGGGCTGTGCGAAACTTTCGCGATCTCGCTCATATCCATCTTCTGAATAACCTCCTGCACATCCCTTTTAATCTGGCTCTGCGTCTTAATCTTTACTTTGGGTTTCTTGCCACCCTTCAAGTTATGCTCCATGGAAGCCGCCAGATCCGCGACCTTCACCGGGTCCATGGTGGACATGGAGAACAGCAGCACAAAAAATGTCATCAGCAGAGTCATCATATCGGCAAAAGTGGCGAACCACTCCGGCAGTCCTTCATCTTCAACGCGTCCTTTTTTAGTTGCCATCGCTTTTTTCCTAGTCCATACGCTTCCATTCGCGCGGCGGGATAAACGAATTGATCTTCTCCCGCACAATCAAGGGGTGTTTTTTCATCGCCAGCAGGCAAACCCCCTCAGTCACCAAATTCTGCTCGGTGCTCTTACTACTGATCTGGCTGGCCAGCTTCTCGGCCATTGGCAGGAAGAATAGGTTGGCCAACAGGGCACCGTAAAAAGTTGTCACCAGCGCGGTGGCCATGCCATCTCCCACTTTGGTGGCCATATCCTCGCCTCCGCCGGCGCCCATACCTTTAAGCATGAAAACCAGTCCGATCAATGTACCGATCATGCCAAAGGCCGGTGCAAAGCGGCCCATGGCCTTGAACAGACCGGCCTCGGCGCGTTCTCGTTCCTCCCGGTATTCGACCCGCGTCAGCAAGATAGATCGGATTTCCTCCACGGCGTATCCGTCCACCACCATCTGAACACCGTCCCGGAAAAAGTAGTTTTTGGCTTGTCCGATGGCATTTTCCAGCTCCTTGGGACCTTTGCGGGCCACCGAAGCGACGTCCACAATCTCATCCACCAATTTACTAAGGTTTGTGCTGCCTCCCCTAAACACTGCCCGCAGGATGGTCATCAGGCGGAGCACTTCCTTGAGGGGAAAGGAAATGGCAGTGGCCGCCAGGGTGCCTCCCAGCACGATCATGATGGAAATCACATCGACAAAAATGAGGGGGTTAGTGGCTGTTTTTGCGGCCTGCAACATGATTGCGCCGCCTATCAGGCCGACACCGGTTAATACGCCGATTAAAGTAGCAAAATCCATGAAATTAGTTCACTATCAGTTTATGGAGATGGTTTTTGAACGGTTCTCCTTCAAGGCCCGCAGTATATTTCGCACATCATCATACTCCGGATCAAGCTTTAGCGCCAGGTTCCAATTTATTGTGGCCCGCTGGGTATCGCCTAATTTATAATAAATTGATCCCCGCCTTGCATAAGCAATTGCAAGATCGGGATTCAGCTGGATAGCCATCTCCACTTCCTGCAATGCCTCCCGGTAGTTCTCACTATAAAACTGATTCAGCGAAGCCGAGAGGTGGCGCATGGTGTAGTTCAGATTCGACTTGGTCACCTCCATGCGCAGATGCATGCTGCGCATGGAGTCCTCTATCACCACATTGCGCTGATCGCGCAAAGCCAGCTGAGCGTGCAGATTGTTGTTTTCAAACCGGGAAATGCGCAGCGAATCGCGCAGGCTGGCCAGCAGGTAATCCACCGACTGCAGCGTGGAATCCAGTTGAGAGGGCAATAGCTCATCACCTTCACCGATCTCATCTATGCGAGGCCCCAGCTGCCTGATCTCCCGCCCTGCCGGAGATGGGGCGAGGCGGGGGACATTAAGGTTCAAGCCGATCACCACCGATGGGGCGTTCGACAGGAGCGGCAGATTCTCGGATTGCGTCCCGAAGTTGGGTAGGTTTTCTGCATGCACCAGGCCCACTTGCAACCGGTAGTCTGTGGTAATAGGTATACGCACTCCCAGGTTGATTCCGTTGCCATCGAACTCAGCCAGAATATCCAGGCCACCCCGGTCAGCCAATACAGGGGTCTTCAAAAGGAAGCCGGCGAAAACGCCCAATTTCATGCCGCTGGTGGTATCAGCCCCGGACGCCCCCAAGGAAAATGAGCCGGCGCTGTCTGTTTCAGCCGGTTGCGTGCCCGCCAGCGTGCCGGTGCCGAACCCCATGTAGGTGTTGAGATTGAAACCGCCAACTTGCTGTTCACTGGAAATCACTCCCAGGTATGAAATTAGGTCCGGCTTAATGGTGAATTTGCTCTCGTCGCGGGTCAATACAATATCGTGCACTCCCAGGGCGAAGCTGATGTTTCCGTAGGTCCACAACCGCTGTTGCATGTGCAGCCCAACTTCCAGGGGAGGCTGGTAAAGGGAAGTTTCCAGGTTGCTGGAGGTGTCGGCCGTGGAGACGGATGAAAGGCCCAGGCGGAAATTGCGGGAAAATTCCGAATCGAAGTATACGCCCGTGGCACTGTTATAAGGTGAAATGGAGACCATCTCAGAGACAAACCCGGCGGAAAATAGGTAAGGCGAGCGGTATACCGAGCTCATCGGTACCCGCATCATCCCACCTGGGCGGCTGAAGGCCAGCCGCGTCACGGCCGATAGCGAACTGCTGGACAGCATCAACGCCACCAGTAGTAGCTTCGAGGTATGGGAAACAATGGGCATAGTGCTTATATCCTAAAGATCATGTAATTCCTTGACGGTCATTTCCGCCAGCCGAAAGTAATCACTGTGCGGATAACTATCGATAATTTTCTGGAATTGGACCAACGCGTCTCCCTGGCGCCCTTGTTTCATGAAAATCAGCCCTCGGAGAATAACGACATCATCCTGCAATTGAGAGCCAGTGATACTCGCATCTTCCAGCGCTAACAGCGCTTCGTCGTAGGCTCCGGTGCGAAAGTCGGCATCAGCGCACCAATAGGCCACCTGAGCCCGCCGGGTAGGATCGAGGCTGGCACGGTCAAGGCGGCGGCCAAGGCTCCCCACCCGGTCGTATTGGCCGGCACGGTAAGCCATCAGAATATCGCGATAATCGGGGTCTGGACCCACCGCCGTCTCTACCGCAGGATCGCTTGGTTGCGGCCTGGGCGGACCGGCATCGGCCGGGAGAGCCCCGAATTCCAACCGCTCGGCCTGTATCTTCCTGATCAAATGTCTTAACCGCATGTTCTCCAGCCGGACCGCCTGCACATCCTCGTCGAGTGAATATTCCAGCACCTCGATCTTGCTTCGCAGCTGATCCAGGACTGTGCGCAGCTCACGCGTCGATTCCACGTAAGCCGCTCCGGCGGGAGCCTTTATGATGGTAAGCATTTCGCTGGCTGACGAATCACCGCCGCTGTCCACAGGTTCGATGACGATACCCAGGTCCATAAGAAAAACGTCTTCCTGTTCCTGGGCCGACGAAAATGTAATCAGTGCCGCCCACAACACAGCCGCCAGCAGGATAGGTGGTGCCCACCGAACGGCCCGGTTATTAACGGCCCGATTCCTGGCAGAGTATTTAATAGTCTTCCCAATCGATAGTGTAGGAATAGCCTATGAATGTGCCGAAAGATTTGGGAACGTATTGCTCCACTGCCCCGGTGGCCCCTGGAAGCAGCGAGGAGTCGGAAGTAATCCCCGATTCGAAAGTGTGGAAGGAGCCCCTGACGAATGAAGTCAGGGTCTTGGTATTGCCACTCCAGTCCTGGCGGAACACGAAGTTCAGCTTGACGAAATCGGCCCGGCGTCCGCCGATGTTTTTAACCTGGCCGGCCAATTTAAGGTTACCTGTGCGGTCTTTGCTCTCAGTGATGGTACCCACCAGCACCACGTTGGGGGCGAAGGAGGATTTGGCTGCGCCGGGAGACGGTATCCGGCCGGCGGAAACGGTGGGCTCCAACAGCCGGTTGGCCGGTTGGGGCGGAGTGGTCCCCGGCTGGCCGGTGGACTCCAGCCCTGTGGTGCCGGCAAACGATTCCTCCGGGATGTTCTCCACTATGCGAACCACGGTAGAACGCTCTAGGATCAGGTACCCGATTAGAGTCTCTATCTTAAGGATCTTCTCATCCTGGTAGACGATTTTCCCAAAAACGGTGCTGCCGTTATCTAAAATGATCTCTTTATTATAGATGGTCAACGGGTTGGCCCAAATGGCACTTTTGGCCTGTAGTTCCCGCAGCTCGGCGGCCTGATGTTTTACCTCTGCGCCCAACTTCTTGATCTCGAAGTTTAGCTCGTTTAAGACGTAGCGTTCACCCCCAGCTGCGGCTGGGACCTGGGGTGGCGCGGCGCCTTGCGCATCGGAAACTGCTTCGCCGCCTTCAGCGGCCTCGACTGCCTCGGCCACTTCCTCACTGGCAGCGCTCGTTTCATCTTCCACCTTCTTGTCCTTACCTCGGAAAATGGAGCAGCCGGTAAAGAACAAGGAGAATATCAGAATCGCTGTTATATTCGCATAATTCTTCTTCATGCCAATTCCCGTAATTTCCTCAATATTTACAAATGAAATTAATGCTGTTTCATTTGATTGCAAAAATGTAGTTGCACACCACTGGAATGTCAAGGTATTTCATCATACTCCTGCATGCGCCTTGAAGTAATACTTTCAGCCCACATTTGAGCCTTCAAAATTGCTTTTACCGGGCATTTGCACAGCGCTTTCCCGGTGCTCAGCCGCACCCCGCTCAATAGCTCGCACCTATGGCCCGCAGATACCGTGCCACTGGTCACCAAAACTGAGTTCACCGACGAGAAAACGTCGACCATGTGCTGTATCAGACCGGCTGCGGTTCCCCGGCTGGGGTATTATTTTCCCGCCTTCGCCGGTGCCCGAGCTGCCAGCCCCATCGGCCCCGCAGCACTGCCGGTTCAATCGGGCGCAGCGATGAATTTCAGGATTTCACGGGCGACTTTATCTTTGGTGGCCAGTGGAATTTCGTACTCGCCGCCTTTAGCGCTCACAATCCAAACATGGTTGGTCTCACCCTCGAAGGCTGCCCCCGGCTCACCGAAGGAATTCACCACGATATAGTCTGCTTTTTTGTCTTGTAGCTTATCGCGGGCAGCCGCCAGATCGTAATCGGGTTGTAGGCTGAAGGCTACCATCACTCCCTGAAATTCATCGCTGAGCGCCTTCAAAACGTCCGGGGCCGGTTCCAGTTTCAGCGACATGGGATTGTCGCCCCGCCGAATCTTTTCAGTTTTGGGATTTGCCGGCCGGAAATCCGCCACCGCCGCCGCCATGAACAGATAGTCGCTGCCGGGCGCTTCCACCTGCAGGGCCGCCAGCAGTTCCTCAGCCGTCACCACATCCACCATCTTGCAACCGGGCTCCGGCGCCAATGCCACCGGTCCGCTCACCAGGGTAACCGCCGCCCCCATGTCCCGAGCTGCCGCCGCCAGCGCGTAACCCATCCGGCCGCTGCTGCGATTGCTGATATAGCGCACCGGGTCGATCATCTCCCGGGTCGGTCCGGCGGTGACCAGCACCCGTTTTCCCGAATATAATTGCGGGATATCCAGTAAAGTCCGTAGCTCCTGTAGAATGCGTTCAGTCTCCGGGAAGCGTCCCACCCCGGTGTGCAGCGTTGCCAGGTCCCCTTCATCCGGATCGAGCACTACCCGGCCCCACTCCCGCAACCGGGCCACCGCCGCCTGAGTGGCCGGATTGCGCCACATGCGAAAGTTCATAGCCGGCACGAAAAGCACCGGGCACTCAACAATATTCAGGAGGGTCGATACCAGGTCATCGGCGATTGCGTGGGCGGCCTTACCCAGGATGTCCGCCGTGGCAGGCGCCACTACCACCGCCTCGAAATCTATGGCTGCGTCCACGTGTGGCACTCCGGCGGCCGGGTCCTGTGGAAATTGGTGCAGGAGCACCGGGTGGGTAGTGAAGGCCGCAAAGGTGGCAGCTCCCACAAACTGGGTAGCAGCCTCGGTCAAGGCCACGGTGACGTCCGCACCTTCCTTGCGCAACCGCCGCACCAGTTCGCAAGCTTTGTAGGCTGCAATGGAGCCACATACCGCCACCAGGATTCGGCGCTGCTGCAGACCGTTGTTCATGCTTCAGTTCCCTCAGGTAATACCAATCTGAATTTACCACTACAGGGGTGTCCGTCCAGGTGCCAGATGCGCGACTGCCCACTCCCTGCGCGGGAGAGCAGCAGCTTATGGCTACAGCGCGTGCCGTAACCCGGGCCGTGCTTACACACCTGGGGATGGCGCTTCAACCGGGGGGCCATCTGTTCCAGCCAAAGGGCATTTTCACCCTCCACATGCGATTTGGAGGTTTTCGTAGCAAAGGGCCGATTACGCACCTCGTGGGTTCCCGGCTCGATGGCGTAGCGCTTCAAACGGCCCCGGTGCCATACCAGCATCCAGGCAGTTTCCCGATCCGCCAGCAACAGGTTGAACTGGCCGTACCGCGAATTCGTTACCTCCCGCTCCGCAGCTGCGGCGGCCTCCGCTGCCGCATTGAAACCGAGCATATCCGTTACCAATGACCCCCGGGATCGAAACTTGCCGCCCCTGGCAGCGGGCAGGATATTGGTCAGTGCCACCACTACACCACTACCTCCCAGACCGATCCAACTGCCACCCGCTTTCTGGTCTAGAGGCGCAAAAAAACCCCTATCTACGCCACGCCAGCCCCAGCCGGAGTATGGGCGGTCATAAGTCTCATCCCGGTTAGCCAGCAACGCCAGTGGATATTCGTCCCCTGGCAGGTACCGGAAAAGCAGGGTACACATCTAGCCCCCGAGCCCTGGTGAGCCATGTTTCTGCCAAGCTGCTCCCAGAGCCGTGGCAACCGACTCCAGGTATTGCTGGTCATCCGCACCGAAAGCGGCGTATGTGTCGCTGTCCAGGTCCAGCACACCAACCAGTGCCTCACCTGCCATGATCGGCACCACGATCTCCGACTCAACCGCCAGGCTGCAGGCGATGTAGCGCTCATCCTGGCGCACGTCATCAACGATTATCGTCTCCCGGTTAGCGGCGGCCGCACCGCAAATTCCCTGATCAAGGGTAAGCTCTGTTTCGCTGGTGGGCAGCCCCTGGTAGTGCCCGGTCCGCAGGGTCAGCGCCTGGCCGTCGTACAGGTAAACCCCCACCCAGTCGTACTGCGCCCGGTGGCGCTGCACCCCGGCCACGGCAGTGCGGATAGCTGCATCGAAACTGGAGGCCGCAAAGATATCATCGACTAGCGGCATGAACAGTTCACGACTAAAAATAATGAATTTATGATCATGGTGAGAAAATTAGAAAAGTTTCTGAATGCCACCTTACGACCATGGGCAGCAGGACAACACTATATCCTTAGCCGATAATATACCCATAGCCCCATGAAGGCCATGAACACCATCAGGAACAGCCCGGCCACCGGGGGGCCGCCCTTGAGCAGTGCCAGTCCGAGGCCGAAGGTGGCGCTGGCCGACCAGATAATCTTAAGGTTCAACATAGCCCGGAAGACTTCGGCTCCGGCGTTGCGCCCCAGCAGTGACTGCACGCCAATGCCCATCAAGGCCGCCCCTACCAGCCGGCTGGTGACCGGGTCCACAAAGAGCCACCCCAACCGGGGCAGCAGCCACTCCGGCGCCAGCAATAACGGCAAAGCGAAAACCACATCAAGGGCAAAATGTACGACGAACCAGTTGCGCAGGGATAGAGGGACGGTGGTTGTGCTGTGGGGCATAATGAGGTGTTTCCTATACCGAGGGTTTATGACCGGCGGACTTTCAATGTTAACGACGGCAATTTAGGCAGGCGACCGTAATAGAGCCAGCTAAGAGCGGATTGTTCCTGCGCTCTCCTTTTCCATAGGCTTGTCTCGCTGTTTAAAGGCGGGCTCAGCAATTATATTTTCATTGCTTCATCCTCTGGATAATAATGGCTGACCCCCCAGCTTAGTTGCGGATTCAACTTTTAACGCGTACGGAGGTATAACGGGTGAAAGTCAAAGGCACGCAAGCCGGATACAATGGATAGAAAGAGCCGAGAGCATGGGGAGCGAAGTGACGGCCAGGGCTGAATGCCTGAGATTGATCCGGCCGTATATGGACATGCTCCTAATCAACACCTTAAATTGATAGCGTTTAACCAACCTGAAACGGAGTAATCACTACCATGGCATACCAGGAACCATACGAACAATTGCCGGAAGAGGTCCGCGCTCAACATCGGGCCTTGCAAAGCCTGGTGGAGGAAATCGAGGCTATTGACTGGTACAACCAGCGCGTCGCTGTTACCAAGGATGAGGCGCTGAAGGCCATCCTGGCTCACAACAGGGATGAGGAAATGGAACACGCCTCCATGCTACTGGAATGGATCCGCCGCAACCTCCCCGGCTGGGACCAGCAGTTGCGCGAATACCTGTTCACCGACAAATCCATAATCCATCCCTGATGTAGCCTAACCACCGTGTTGCCCGGTAACGCTCAGCGCAGTTTTGGCAGCCGGGCGTCAAACCTGAAGGGCTGAGGTGGTAGCGCTTTCACTCTCTTGAACTCGGGATGATTAGGATTGATCAGCACATTGCTTTCACGGTCCACAATTACCGAAGGCACCCTCAGCAAGAGGGAGCTATTTGCCTGTAACCATTCGGTACCAATATCCATGGTAGTATCCAACGGGGGAGAGGTTTTCCAGTAAGGCAGTAAGGTAGTGACCAAAACATCCAGACTTGACACGTCGTCGGGCAGTTCGAATTCGCGCAAACTTAAGTCTGGTGGGGCCAGTACTGGCGACAGGTGAACAAGAAATTCCATGGCGGCCAGGGCACGGCTCTCGGATGTGTAAAGGGCGGCAACGCCTTTCTGGTTCCAGCGCCCCCCATATAGTCGGGCACCCTCGCCGGTGAGGTCATCAATATTGGCTGTCCGGGCGATTCGGAACAGACGGATCAAGCCGGGAGGCCGTGAGCGATACGGCCCAGCTCGTCCAGCACCAGCTCAATACCAAATCGTGATCGAAGCAAGTCAAACGGTTTCTCGCCTCCCAAAGGCGCTGACGGAATTGATAGCCAGGCCAGGAATTTTTCCTGATCCTCAAATAAGGCCGACCCGGTTGCCGCCACTTGGGCAATCTGCAGGGCCTGCTCCGACACGACTGCGCTCAGATGTTGTTGGGCGCCATAGCGTCGGAGGGTCCGTTCAGTTACCGGGAGCAGTCTGGCCAGCTCCTTCATCGACAACGAGAGCGATTTTGCCAGGTGAGAAAGCGAAGATTTTGTGAGACCACGCTCACCCAGTTCCACAAAATCCATTCTACTTCTAATTGGGTGCCCCAGCGTCTTTTCACCGCCCAGGGTTTCAATAATCCGGCTATATTCCATTCTTTTCCTTCTGCATCGCAACGGACATCATGCCCCAAGTTAACGACATATGTCCGTTTTATCAACTAAAAATCATTTCGCCGGGTGTGGCATTAATTTCCAACCCCAATATCCAAGGCCCAATGTACAACCGCCTCGATCCGGCTCCCTATTCCAAGCGATCAGCTATCAGCGGATCAGCCACGGACAACAGACCACGGACAAACCCATTCATCTTTCATCAATCAACCTTCATCATTCCTGAGGCCCCCATGTATAACCGCACCCTTAGCGGCTCTGTCCGCATGTTGGAGCATGACAGCACCGCCCTCAAGGGCAACCCCCTGGGTGACCCCCATATCCGCCGTTTCCCGGTTTACCTGCCGCCGGGCTACGACGAATCGGGCGAGCATTACCCGGTAATCTACGCCCTGGCGGGGTTCACCGGCAGCGGCCTGAACATGCCCAACTTCTCTGTGTGGGACGAAAGCCTGCCCGAACACATCCACGACTTGATCGTCAGCGGCAGCTGC
>JACZSB010000043.1 GCA_022574435.1 Fidelibacterota bacterium | reverse complement strand
GGTAACCGTGATCTCAAAAGTGAGACCGGTGTGGCCTATGAGTTCGGCCTGGAACGCCGGTTTTCACAGAGCATAACCGTCGATCTGGTCCTCTTCAGGAGGGCTGTGGATAACATGATCGCCTGGGCGCCCACCGGGCCGGGTGGTCTCTGGCGGCCGACCAATATCAACCGGTACTCCGTCAACGGTTTGGAAACCGAATTCGAAGCCCGGTTGCCGAGTTTTCAGGTCAGTGTGAGCTATTCTTTAATGGATGCGCAGCAGACCAACCAGGAGGTGGTTTACGATGATTGGCTAACCGCTGAGACCCGCCTGGAAGATATTACGCGATCCGCTGCCTTCGTCCCCCGACACTCCGCCACCGCCCAATTGGACTTCCGGCTGGCAGGGTTTGATATAAATCTGCGGGGTGAGTATAGGGGCAGTGTCAGTAACTACTATGCCGATTATTCGCAATCACCAACGGTGACCAGGGCTGAAAAAATATTGCCGGCTAGGACCGGTCTGGACCTGCGCTTAAGCAGGAGTCTTGCCAAGGTAACGCCCTACATGGAAGTAAGGAACATTTTCGACACCCGCTACAGCGAGCATTTCGGCACTACCTTAGCCGATGGAGACTTCCCCCTGCCAGGCAGGACCATCACCGTGGGGGTCCGGCTGAACCTGTAGCGCTTTGGCGGAAGATACCGACATCGCCATGGTCTACCTGTGCGACTACCGGCGGCTGTAGTGGAAGATGGATCGCACCCTGCCAGGTGCGGGGAGCCCCGCCATCGTCTGTTTAAGTTTATGTACAAAGCGTCGCGGCAACAATATGAGACCGCAAAACGGGGTATAATTTGACCCATGGTGGCCAGTTTTCGAGGATAGTGAAGGAGGCTCAACAGGAGCGCTCAAGCGCAAGGCGCTGCATGGGAGGTGTCCCTTAAACTATGTAGAGGTGAAATGTATCTGTAAGCATTGGCACCAGGTAGATCACCATAGATGGCCGATATACGGGTTCGATCAGTCCGCGCTCAGGTCTCACATCGGTAAGAAAAATGACTCCCAGCAACACCTGCAAGCAATGGCACAATCAAATCCCAAAATCCAAATGTGGCCTTATAGATACAGATCAGCGTTAACATTCACGCTCTAGTATCAACGGACTGATGGCAAACATTTTAAAGCTGGTATCCGAAAATGTGGTCGGCGATTTCTTTGTTGACACCACCTGCATTAATTGTGATACGTGCCGGCAGATCGCTCCCGCCACCTTCGGAGAAACAGGCGATTATGCCTATGTATATCAACAGCCAGGTGACAGGGCGGAGCGGCGGCTGGCGATACAGGCCCTGCTGGCGTGTCCTACGGGGTCCATCGGTAGTCGGCGGAAAGAGGCGGTCAGTGCAGTGCGGGATGATTTCCCGTTGCAGGTTGAGAATGATGTTTTCTACTGTGGGTTCGCTTCGCCCAAGTCGTTTGGCGGCAGTAGTTACTTCGTTCAACATCCTGGTGGCAACTGGCTCATCGACTCGCCAAAATATCTTCCCAGCCTGGTTAGGGCCTTCGAATCGATGGGCGGTATCCGTTACATATTCTTAACGCACAGAGACGATGTGGCCGAGGCTCAGCGCTACGCGAGTAGGTTTAGCAGCCAAAGAATAATCCACCGCGCGGAGCTTGCGGCCCAGCCGGAGGCCGAGATAGTCATCGATGGCGAAAAGGAGGTAGAAATTGTTCCAAAGTTCCTGGTGATTCCCACGCCGGGACACACCCGGGGTCACATGGTCCTGTTATACAATAATCGCTACCTGTTTAGCGGTGATCACTTATGGTGGGAGCGAAGGGCCAAGCGGCTAGGCGCATCCAGGAGGTTTTGCTGGTACTCATGGCCTAAGCAGATAGAATCTATGCAAGCAATGCTGGATTATGCATTTGAATGGGTTCTGCCAGGCCATGGGCAGAGGATCCAATTAGCGCCCCATGTGATGCGTGAGCAGATTACCATGCTTGTCTCTAACATGGAGAAGTCGTGATCCATATTTCAGGGGGCGCCCCATGTGGACGCGGTTATTCGAGTTGCCGCCGCCGCTAAAATTAGGTTGATGTATAGCCGCACCTCAAAGCGCTGGGGGCAAACTTTTCAGTGCTCACTATTTTAGTCACGGGATCGGTCTACTCCTGCAATATCGCTATTCTGGGTCTGTTGGGCCGGCTGCCGCCTATCCGTTGCAATAACCGGTGGTCAAATGTGCAGGCGATTTGATGGCCAGAGCAACTTACCCAAAGCCCGGTCAACTATTTAGATCAGCCGGAGCAGTTTTTTCTTCTGCCTGGCAAACTCCGCTTCATCAAGTACGCCAGTCGATTGAGCCTCGAACAGCTGTTCCAACTGCTCCAGGACTTCAGCAGAATTTTCAGCGTTCTTGTCAATGGGAACAAATTTTCCCAGGCGCTTAAGCAGCTGCCCCTTGGCTTTCTTGAATTCCTTTTCAGTCAGGATGCCCTGTTTCCGGAGGCCACTCAACTTCTCAATTTGAGTGATGATCGCCTCAGCATCGGCCAATCTGTACTCACCGGAACGGTAATAATAACCATGCGGCATATAGGTTGGTCCCCAGAACGGATCGTAGTACCGAGCGCCGGCAGCGTAATAAGCGCCGCTGAACCCAACTGTCAAATTCAGGTGCCCGCGGTTGTGAGCGTGGCGGCGGTGCCCCCGGGGTGAGCCGTCCAATGCGGAAACGAGAACTATTACGAGCAATAAAGGTTTGAGATATTTCATGGCTAGGCTCCCTAATGATTTACGGCTACCAATTTGACGATGCAATGCCTCTAAAGGTTAACGGCGCATCATGATTGTCCAGCCACCCCAGGCGGGGTTCAGTCAATTGCTCGTCGCTCAATAATGGTAAATTGCGGCCGGGAATCGAGGCCGGCATTTTATCAGTTGTTGACCAATACGGATGATGTGGACTTATAAATGAAACTTGAGCCGTGGGAACAGGGCTATTAATTTTATCTACCTCACAGAGCATTTGGAGGGAAATTTCAGGTCAAGTAGTGAGGTCTATTTTGAACCGATTTTAAGATGGTCCTGCAGAGCAGGTAGAACTGCACAGAGAACTGAAAGGGTCAAAAAATGTATCGTGATGCCTTGATTTGTGTTCTATTGGTTCCCTTGCGCACCATGCAACCGGCCCACGGGCAAACTTCCGGTCGGGCCTTGCAACCGGATGGGCGGGCTGATTTTGCCATGCCGGATGCAGTTGCCGCTGATTGGGTTTGGCACTTTTACGATGGCTAGTCCCACTACGCAGTGGCATCGTGTCGCTGACTTAAATTCGCTCCCCAACAACCGCGTCCGGACAGTTACCGCAGGTACACATCAGGTTTGCCTGGTCCATCATGAGGGTAGACTTACCGCTTTGGACAACCGTTGCCCCCATCAGGGTGGCCCCTTAGGTGAAGGGCAACTGCAGGAAGGCTGGATAATTTGTCCTTGGCACGCCTACCAGTTCGATCCGGTGACAGGCAAGGGGCCGGCGGGCTTTGAGGATCACGTTGACCCTTACCCGGTGGAGGTTCGGGAGGATGGCATATTTGTCGGTCTGGAAGTCGCTACACATCAAGCCACCCTGGCAGACCAAGTGATCGCTGTCATGACCGATTGGGGCGTAGAGGTTGTGTTTGGCATGGTGGGGCATTCAAATCTCGGTCTGGCTGATGCCATGCGGCGGGCTGAAGTTGGTGGACGTCTGCGCTATTATGGCATACGCCATGAGGGTGCGGCCGCTTTCGCTGCCTCGGCCTACGCTAAGCTTACCGGCAAACCCGCCGTCTGTTTCGCCATTGCCGGACCTGGCGCCACCAATATGATTACCGGTATGTGGGACGCGAACGTAGACAATGTGCCGTTGCTGGCGCTGGTGGGACAGGTGAACACCCAGATTATGGGGCCGGGTACCTTTCAGGAGGTGGACCTGCATTCGGCGCTAAATCCCGTAACCCGCTGGCAACAGGTCGTACTCGGTTCTGAAAACGCGTCAGACCTTATGGCCCTCGCCATTAAGCACGCCGAGGTCGAGCACGGACCAACAGCCCTCATCTTTCCCGATGAAATACAGCACCTGCCGGCCAGGGAACCACAACCGGAGACCCCCAGAGTCGGCCGGGTATCGTCGGTTGCCATCGCACCGCCGAAAGACGAGTTACTGCGAGCCCTGAAGCTGCTTAATGCGGCCAAACGGCCGACCATCGTCTGTGGCCAGGGTGCGGCCGATTTCAGGGAGGATGTGCTGCGATTCGCCGAAAAGTTAGTAGCGCCGATTGTGACAACTTTCAAGGCTAAGGGCCTCGTGCCTGACAGCCACCCTCTGGCTTGCGGTGTACTCGGCCGCAGTGGCATACCGGTGGCGAGCAGCATGATGGGAACTGCCGATTTGCTTATCACTTTCGGGACCTCCTTCTCTGTCCATACTGGCATCGCGGAGCATATCCCCACTATTCAGGTTGACCGGGACCGGATGACGCTGGGCAAGTTCCATCCTGTAGAGGTCCCCTTGTGGGGAGATATCGGAGTAACGATCGAGCAACTGTTGGCCAATGAAAACCTGGCTCCCCAAGCACGGCCGCAGCTGCGCAACGAGATTGCAGCTCGCTGGGGAAAATGGCGTGCGGAAAAAGAACGGCGCCGGGATGAACGCTCTGCCAGCGGACTGAATTCAGCATCCATTTTTGAGGCCCTCAGTAAGTTCGCACCAGCGGATGCCATCATCGCTGTAGATGTGGGCAACAACACCTATTCCTTCGGCCGCTACTTCGAATGCCAGGAACAGACCATCCTCATGTCCGGTTACCTGGGATCGATCGGATTCGGCTTTCCAGCTGCCATGGGAGCCTGGTCCGCAGGGACGGGCCGCAAGGTCATTGCTATCGCCGGCGATGGAGGATTTGGCCAATACTTGGCAGAATTCACTACTGCCGTTCGGTACAACATGCCAATTACCCTGGTGCTGCTGAATAACAGTCAACTCGGTAAAATCTCAAAGGAGTTCCTAGCCGATGAGATGGAGGTGTGGCAAACGGGCCTTACTAATCCGGACTTCGCCGCCTATGCCAAACTTTGCGGCGGTGATGGTATGCGAGTCACGGCGCCAGAAGAGCTTGACCAGGCGTTAAAAAAGGGCCTCGCTAGTGAAAAGCCGTTTATTGTCGAAATCCTCACGGACCCCTTGTTAACATGATTTTTAAATGCACCTGGCGTATCATGGCATTTGCCGTAGATAATAACAGATTATTAAGGAATGCGAGCGTCTATCACAGGCCATGCACAACCACCTGTTGCGAAATCAGACGCAGCCTGGGTAGATAAGCATGAGTTGCTGCGGGGTATCCCACACAATTATTTAATGTGAGTACCAACAGAATTAGAGTTCGCAATCTGACTATCTGGCCGGGGAGTACGATGACTGTACTGGCCAGGGAGGTTTTACCTGATTAGACATGCTGAACGCGTTGCCAATTCTGACTGACAGGCACTATTTGCGCTATCCCGATGTGATCAAAATATGCTATTAATTCACTCTTGAAGGGGCATAAAATTACCATTAGATCCAAGAAACACGAATATCAAGCTGCAGCCATTACGGTCAGTTATGATGTCAAACGTTGTATCCATGCTGAAGAATGCATCCACGGCTTGCCGGCCGTATTTGACTTCACCAAACGGCCATGGGTCCAACCAGAATATGCTTCGGCCGTTGCATTAGCCGAGGTCATTATGCGCTGCCCGACAGGCGCCCTGCAATTTGAGCGTAAAGATGATGGGCCGGCAGAACCGATCCCGGCGGAAAACATCATCCTGATTGAGGCCAACGGCCCATTGTATGTACGGGGGAAGGTAGAGCTTACGGACATGGATGGGGGCGTGTTGCATCAAGATACACGAGTGGCACTGTGCCGCTGTGGGGCCTCAAAAATTAAGCCGTTTTGTGATAATACCCATTTGCAGATTAATTTCCAGGCTGAGGCCGGTGTGACCGATAACCGGGAGGAAACAGTGGATCTGAAACCAGTCGGCCCAATTAAATTTGTTCTCGCGCCCAATGGCCCATACCGCTTACAGGGCAACTTCGAGATCCGGAGTGCAGATGGCCGGGCTATTTTCAGGGGTAACAAGACCGCGCTATGTCGCTGTGGTAGTTCACAAAATAAACCCTTTTGCGATGGAACTCACAAATCAATTGGCTTTTTGGCCGAATAACTAATAGCAAGAGGTAAACTACGGCCAGTGCACTGACCTGTGACCATGTGGTTCCCATTAGAATTGTAGCGGACAGAGGCGGCGTTCAAGGTTGTGAAGATTGATTATAAACCGGCGAGGCCCGGGTTCATCTGCGAACGTGTCTGACGTGCAGGTAGGTGGGATGTGCTGACTCGTCTTCCAAGCGCCATGCACGCCAGCATTTTACCGATACACAGCACGCGATTATTCAAGCAGTCACACCGGGCGAAAAGTGGAGCTGGTGTGACTTTGATGAAGCGTATCTGGGAGAGCCGCCGCACCAGCGTCTTACATGAAACGATAAATTGGGTTGAGTAGTTACTAAAAAATCATAAATCTTAAGGAGGCTTATTATGACAACCACAACGAATACAGTGATCGATCCTAACCAAAATGAACGGATCGTCCCGATCGGTAAACTGTGGCAGGTCGGCTTGCTTGCGGCGGTCAGTGCATCCTTTGCCAATCTTGTTTTCTTCTGGGTTACCAAGGTTTTGTTCGCCATGAGTTACATTATCCCCATGGGAGGTCCCAGCGGCCCATTGGAGCCTATACCGGCGGGGGTGATCATCCTTTTTAATGTTGTTCCAGCTATTGGAGCAACGATACTCTTGGCCCTTCTTGGCAAATATGTCGCCCGTCCCATTCGGCTGTTTTGGATTATTTCGGCCGTAATATTCACAATATCGTTCATATTACCCATTACTCTACCGGCCACAGTTGCCACTTCAACTAAAATTGGCCTAAGTCTGATGCACATTATCGCCTGGCCGGCCATTGCCGTGGTGCTGACCAAGCAGGGCCGCGAAGAGTAAATCAACACCTGGCGCATTGGATCAAGCAGGGCAGCACGTGCCGGCTTGCCGCAATCCCTTATCTGATAGGTTTTAATGATAACCCATGTGGGAGAGAAACCATTTTAAATAAAAACTCGATGCGTCATTCTATTTAGGTTTTCGCAGCCATTTTGGCCCCGGAGGCTAAAACCAATAAACACGTTTCCCTTATCACAGTAATCCCCTCCATCGTCCATATAAAGTGTGCAAAATATGGGCAATCTCAATGTCGGGTCCTATTTATTCTCATCGATAGATATGGCGGTTTGTCGCCTAGCGATAAACGTATAATGAGGCTGGTAATCCGGGCAGCAATTTTGAACTTGTTGCTGCCCTGAAACGGTAGTCGCGACCGACGTCAGTGCCGTACAAATTCGATGCTACGTGAGATCCAATCGCTTAAATTTTTATCATCCCTGAATTTGCTTGGCAGTAGGACGTAGTCCTTTTTTACCGGTGCTTTGGGGAAATATTGGAGGGGGGCTTGGCGCCTTGGTTCAGCAGGGCTTCGCAATGGTCTTTCGGCAGTTTGAGGGCCAGTCCCACAGGCGTAAGCGACATGAAGATGTGCCCCTCGATGTAGGCTGCCGCACCACTAAAAAAATGCTTACAGGTAATTATATCTGCTTCATCATTAGGCGCACTTAATCGCTCAATAATGGACTGCAGGTCCCTAAGGTATGGCTCAGCCATGACACAAAATTACAACTCGTGACACAGTGGGTGGGCTTGATGGCCCGGTTTAAGATTAGCCCGGTCAAAGGGCTCATCGCCCCCGTCGACAGGCATGAACCTTACTATGGCCATTAGCTAGCCATTGGCTGGGCAAAAGTTGGGCTTTTTAGGGGACTTTGACCGGTTCTTGAAGGGTGTTTGCAAGGCTTGCCGCGAGCCTTTTGAGAACCGTTTCAGGCGCGCTACGTGTGGCATTGCCTGGAATTGATACGGGCGGCTGTCGAGTCAGGCTTCGGACTTCACCGGCAGCAGTTCCAGCAGGATTCTACAGAACTCGGCTGGGTCATACGGCTTGCTGAGCCTGGATTGGAAACCGAAGTCCCGGTATTGCACCATCTCCGGGGCTGAGGGCTGCCCACCGGTGATAACCGCCTTGATCCCCTTATCGCTTTTGCGCACGGACCGCAGCAGTTCCGCCACCCCCGGTTCGCTCGGGAGGCCCAGATCCAGGAAGATAACCTCGATGGGCTTGCCGGCGGCGCGGGCCTGCTGGACTTTGCGGTTGGCAACGGCTCCCGAGGAGGCGGTACTCACCTGGTATCCCAGGCGGTTCAGGAGACGGCGGGCGGCGCTTCGGATCATTTCATCCGGCTCTACAATCAGCACCCGGCCGCTGCCGGAGACAAGTTCCCGCTTCTCTTCCGGGGGTGTTACAATCACGTTGGAGGCGGCCGGCAGGTAGAAGGTGAATTCGGTGCCCTGGCCCTCCGCCGCTGACTGGGTAATCCAACCATCATGCTGCTCGATGATATTATGGGCCACATAGAGTCCCAGACCAGGCGCGTCGTCACGGGTGGTAAAGAAAGGATCATAAATTCGGTCCTCAATCATGGCTGGGATGCCACCCCCTTCATCTCTGAGCGATACGGCCACATACTTGCCCGCTTTCAAAGGCCCGATCGGTTCTTTCCTGGTCGCCCGGGCGTTTGACAGAGTGATCCGCAAGGCGCCGCCAAGTTCCATGGCCTGCACCGCATTGCGCGCCAGGTGGTGAATGACCTGGCCAATCAGCGCAACATCCACCGCTACCGGCCAGGCCTCCTCATCCAGTTGAAACTCGGCTCTCACGTCGGACCCCCGGAGCGCAAATTGCACTGTTTCTTTCAGTATCGGAGCCAATTGTCTATTGGCCTTGGTGAGCACGCCGCCCCGATTGAAGGTGGCCAGCTGCTCGGTGATGCCCCTGGCGCTCCTGATGGATTTCTCGGTATCCTGCAGCAGCTCCGTCAGCTGGGGTTCGTCAGCGGACTTCATACCCAGGGAGGTGATGTTTAGAGCGATGGCTGAGAGATAATTATTGAAATCCAGTGCCAGGCCGATGGACAAGGTGCCCAACGACTCCAATTTCTTGGCCCGCAGTCCCTCGGCTTCCAAGAGCTCCTCATCGGTGCTATCGTGGAAGTCGACTACCATTCCCATCGGTTTGCCCGACGCACCGGTTATTGCATTAGCTTGCCCGGCCACATATAGCCGGTTGCCTTTCTCGGTCTGTAGCACAGTGCCCTGTGCGAAAACGAAAGTCTGGTGCGGTTTGAGTTCCCTGGGCCCCGGCAGTGCATATTCCCTGCCGTTGCCGGCGTTGTGCAGTGGAAATACATCTGCCAGTGGTTTTCCCATGACTGTCTTTTCTGCTTGGTCGAGTAGCTTTTCGGCCGCACGATTTACCAAAATGATATTCCCGGCCAAGTCGGTGGCAATCACAGCCGTGGCTAAACTTCCCAGGGTGCCGGCCAACTTATCAAGCTCCGCTGTTTGAGCCTCTTCGGTCTCCCACCTGGCGGTAACATCCTGTACCAGCGAGGCAATCCCTGCCAACTGGCCGCCATCGGTGTAACGGGGTGTATAGAACCATTCGCAGCGCAGGGCGCGGCCTGCCTGGTCAACATTTTCCTCCACTTGATGCAATCCGGCTTTCTGCTTCTCAAGTAACCGGCGTAACTGCTTGGGACGATCCCGAGCCCCGGGAGGAATGATCAAATCGACGGCGTTTTTACCAAGGGCCGACTGCTTGTCATATCCGAAGATTTGTTCCGCGGCCGGGCTCCAATCGGTTACGCGCCACCGCTGATCCCACTCGATGAAGGCTACTAGGGAATGGTCGACATGGTAAGCCAATTTCTGCTGGGATTCATGCAAAGCTGCTTCAGCCTTTTGGCGCTCTGTTATGTCCCGCAAGACCACCGAAAATACAGTTCGGTCGGTAAGCTCCACGCGAGAGACGGAGGCTTCCACCGGGAATTCCTCCCCGCTTTTCCGCTTAGCTAGCACCAATTCAGCCTCGTTCATCAGTTGCGGTTTGCCTGGACCGGTTGCGAATTCGGCCCAAAATGAATCGTGGTGTGCGTGGAACCGCTCAGGCATCAAGGTGTTCAGCGGTTGGCCCAGAATTTCCTCTGCTCTGTACCCGAAAATTTGTTCGGCGCCCTTGTTGAATTGAATGATATTGCGGTCCGCATCCAATGAAATAATGGCCTCGGCCGCGCTATCCACAATACCGGCGAAGGTAGCTTCGCTCCGGATCAGTGCTTCATTGGCTGCCACGCTATCGGTGACATCCCTGATACTCACGATTACATGGCTGATTGCTTTGGCCGAGTCACGGTGTGGCTGGTAGGTAAAGTGCAAGCATCGCCGCCCCCGCTGGCCGAAATCGGACCAGTAGTCCGTCTGATTTTCCTGGCCGGCGATGGCTTCATCCAGGTGGGGTTTGAGTTCATCGGTGAAGGTAGTCTCCCCAAAGATTGCCTGGAGGGTCTGGCCAGTGACAGACTCCGGTGGTTGGTTCAACATCCGCCCCCAGCCAGCGTTAGCCGCTTCAACAATATAATCCCTATTAACCAGACCCATCATTTCCTCAGAGGAGTTAATGATGGTCTCGTAGCTTCGCCAGGTACCCTCCTGCCGGCGCTGCTCGGTAATGTCTTCCAGAGTGCCAATCATCCTAATCGCAGCAGAGTCAGCGCTGGTCAAGTCCCCACGGATTTGGGCCAGCCGCTCGCCGCCGTCGGGCCGGAGAAAACGATATTCGCGTTCGAAGCTTTCTCCTTTACGGGCCTTCTTAAATGCGGCCTCTACCGATTTTAGGTCATCGGGATGGACCCGCTCGAGGAACGCTGCCATCGATGGTTCATGCTCTGCCGGGGCCAGGCCAAGCATGCCGAACAGCTTGTCTGACCACTGCATCTGCCCTCCGTCCGGATCGCATTCCCAGTACCCCAGACCGGCCAGACGTTGAGATACTGCTTTAGTTTCCTGGGAAATACGAAGAGTTTGCTCCAGGTCCCTCTGCCGGGATAGATCCTGAAAAACCGTGAGCATCAGCCGTGGTCGTTCAGGGATATCCACGAAGGTCGGTGTCACTTTCACAACAACAGTCCGGTCTTGCAGGAAAGTCAGTTCTCTCTCATACTCCTCAATAGGACGACCCTTGGAGAAAAGGCGGCGATACTCATCCAAGGTCCATTCTGCGGTACTCTCTTTGCGATACACTTGTGTGAACGGTTTACCGATCAGGTCATCCGCAGCGGCTCCAGCCAGCCGGCAGTAGCTGGCATTGACATCGATAATCACGCCATTGCCATCGGTGAGCCGGAGACCCTCGGCGGTGCTGTTCCAAACCGTTTGGAAGCGAATATCCTTCGCCCGCAGTTCACTAGCCGCTTCCCGCTCGGCGGTAATGTCAGTGCCGGTGGCCACGAAACTGGCGATCTCTCCCTGCAGGTCAATTACCGGCGTAACCGTGGTTTCCAAGTAGAACAACCGGCCGTTTTTATCGGCATTGATGAAAGTGCCGTGAAATGTTTGACCAGCTAGAATACAATTCCAGAAATCTTTGTAAAATGTTGGTTTGTGTTGCCCGGACTTGAATAATCGAGGAGTCTGACCGAGTAACTCCTCACGCGCGTATCCCGAGAGCTTGACGAGTGCCTCGTTGACATATTCCATGGTTCCTTGCCGGTTGGTGATCAGGATGGTATCACCGATTCGTTCCGCGGCATCGGAGATGATATTGCGAGTATGCTCGGCGGACTTGCGGTCGGTGCTGTCCCGTATCACCCCCAAGCTGCCTACCAATCGACCACTGTCATCGAACTCCGGGACCATGGTATCGTCGAACCAGCGATAGGTCTTGGATTTGCCATGCAGGAACCGATATTCCCGGATTCCCGATTCCCGGCTGGCCCAGATAGCCTCGGACACCGATTTGAATCGCTCCAGGTCATCCGGGTGGACACTATCCAACCATAGATTGCGGTTATTCCTGAATTCCCTGGTCGAATAGCCGGTGAGGCTTTTAACCTGGGGGCTGATGAACGTCAGCTTGCCGTTAAATCGGCCCCGGTCATAGTCGATACGGTAGACCATCTCACCGATATTTTCACGGATGGCCTGATAGTGCAAATCCTCCCTGGCCGGCAGCGCAGTGGACGCCCCGTGGGTTACCCCCTGAATTTGGTCCAGCTCGGCTAGCCGGCTACGTAAGTCGACAACTTCGTCAGAGAATCGGGTGCGGGATTTCTTACGCGTGCTCAAAAGTGTATTGCACAGCCCTTGTTTTGGCGCCTGATTTGGAAGGTGCTAATATAATCATTCTAGCGGCGGTTGCACTACCATAGATCGGATGGCCGGTCGGGTGCGTCAAACAACTAAACCAGGGTGTGATGCGAAACGATCCAGTCCAGCTATGCGCGCCGGGCGTAGAACAAGGGCTATCTGGCCCCACTCCACATTTTCCAGCACCTTGAGGCTGGAGTGACCTACTGGCCGCGCTTCATGGCAGATAGTTAGTCATTGGCTGCGGCACCCCGGGGCCGAAGGGGGGCAGACGAACTGCGACCGGTTTGAGCCGGGCCTAGAAAATTGATTTGCCCTGGCTGCGTCGTCCTCGTAAGTAACGGACAAAGCGGAAGACCAGGGCGGCAACAATTACGCCCAGCGCGTAGTAGAGAGCTATCTGCCTGGTTATCATTAAGCTTTCCACACCGTAAGAATACGAAACCGGGGCCGGAATCGCAACTATTCTTCTAGAAACTGCCGCGCCCCTGCAAGTGATAACCACCATACCCCGCCTATGTTAAATTAAGTCACTAGCAAAGAGCTGGTTCAACTGGGCTGAGGTCCTGTGCTTGGAGGAAATTATGCGACCATCATTGGTC
>JACZSB010000353.1 GCA_022574435.1 Fidelibacterota bacterium | reverse complement strand
CGGTATAGCCTAACGGGATAGTACCGGGCGTCGGTTGCCGCGACTGCCATTGTTCACGCGGGCCATGGCGGACAACTTGACCGGCGAAACAGCCATTAACCTGAAGCTGGTCTTGGGCGTCTAACATTTCTAGGGTGCAATATGAAATCAGTAGGCAGACTTGTTATATTTCTCGTGTTCGGTACTGGTCCTCTGGCGGCCCAGTCCACCCCGGCGCTGTCATTGGATCAGCTGATCGCCATCGGGCTGGACAACAACAGCTCCATCCGGCTGGCCGAGCGCAACCTGTCCGCGGCCCGGGCCGAGCGACGGGGTTCCTATTCCGGTCTGATTCCCTCGCTGCAGGCCTCTATTAACCGGGATTTGAACCCCCAGGAAATAGAATTGGCCGGCGGCTACATAGTCAAGCCCAGGCCCTATAGCTCCTCCATGTCGGTTTCCCAGACGCTGTTCGACGGCGGGGCCGCCTGGTATAATAAACGCGATGGTGACATTGCCGTGGCCGCGGCCCATGCCCGGTACGATCAAGCCCGGCTGCAGATGATACAAAGCGTGAAAGAAACCTACTTCCGCTACCTGTCCAATCAGGAAATGCTGGAAGTGGCCCGGGGAGCGTTGGAGCTCAGCCGCCGGCAGCTGGAGCTGGTGGAAGAACGTTATCGCCTGCAAGCGGTGCGGGAGTCGGACCTGCTCAAGGCCCGGGTCAGCAAGGGCCAGCGGGAAGCTGATTTTCATCGGGCCACCCAGGCCTTGACTACGTCCGCAACTGGCCTGAACGTAGCCATCGGCCAGGATCCCCGGGCAGCGATCAATGTGCGGCGGGATACAGTGCTAATTGCACCCATCCCTGACCCGGAATTAGCTTACAGTCTCCTGGAGCATAATAATCCAGAACTGCGGACCCAGGAGTTGGCTGTGGAACGGGCTTGGCTCAGCGCCAAGGCTCAACGGGGGGTGATGCTGCCCACCGTCACGCTCAGATATTCCGGTGACGCCTCCGGTAGCGCCTTATCCGATGCTATTGACTTCACAACCATTAACGACAATAGCGCCACCAGGTTGAATATTTATTTCCCCCTGTTTTCAGGACTACGAAATAGCTCCGCTTACAAGCGGTTGCGCTACGCCGCCCTGGCCGAAGAGGAGCGCCTGGACGCCACTGAACGGGAGCTGCGCAGGCAGTTGGCAAATACCTTGTCGAACCTGGAAGCGTTGCATAAAATTCACCCTATCAACCAGGATGTGCTTGCTTCGGCGCAGGCGGACATGCGGTTGGCAGATGAGCTGTACCGCCTGGGGGCCATTGCGATCCTGGACTTGCTGGACGCCCAGGTGTCTCTGATGACCGCCAGAAGTACCTTGGTGCGCACTACGTATGACATCAAAATTGCCGCCGCCCGACTGGAGGCCCTGATGGGAACCGTCACTGAATGAAGCTGGACCTGAAAAAGTACATGAGTCGCAAGCGCCTGCTGATCGGCGGCGCCATAGTCGTGGTTATCGCCCTGATCATTGCGTGGAGCGTGAGCTCGGATGATGAGTGGGACGATGATCCCAGTAAAAGCCCGCCCATCGCCGTCCAGGTGGAGAAAATCCGTCGGCAGCAGGTGGAACAGGCCGTCACGGCCGCCGGGAAAATAAGGCCGGTTTTCGAGACCGAGATTTCCTCTACCATCAGTGCCCAGATCATGGAACTACGGGTGTCTGAAGGCGATGAAGTGCAGTCCGGGGATGTACTGGTAATCCTGGATCGGGCCCGCTACGAGGCCGCTTTCGAACGGGCCCGGTCGGCGTTGCGGTCGGCCCGGGCGGGCCAAAAGCAGGCCAGATCCGAGCTGGGCCGCAGTAAGCAATTGTTCGATAAAAAACTGATCAGCCTGCAGGACCTGGAAGCGCTGGAGGCGACCTTCGAGTCGGCCCTGGGCGCCCAGGAACAGGCCGACGCTACCCTGGAGCAAGCCCGGGATGACCTGGACAAGGCCACCCTGGTGGCGCCCTACGATGGTGTGGTGACCAAGCTCAACAAGGAAGTTGGTGAAATGGCCCTGGGGTCTACTTTCCAGGCCGACGTCCTGCTGGTGATCTCCGACCTGTCCATGATGGAGGTGGTGGTGGATGTGGACGAGACCGACGTGGTGGACATTGAAATCCTGGACGTAGTGGAGATCGAAGTTGACGCTATCCCCGATACCATCTTCAGCGGCCGGGTATCGCGCATAGCCCACTCGGCTACCATCATCGGGCAGGGCACCCAGGAGCAGGCCACCAACTTCGAGGTGGTGGTTACCCTGGACATCAATCAGGAAGC
Organism: Fidelibacterota bacterium; assembly: GCA_022574435.1. GTDB lineage: Bacteria > Fidelibacterota > Marinisomatia > SCGC-AAA003-L08 > TS1B11 > JACZSB01. Next base: position 977 of record JACZSB010000353.1, on the reverse strand, counting down.
CAGCCGTATCGATCCCCGGCTGCGGCCCGGCATGTCGGCCACCGCCACCATCATCACCGCCCGCCATGACGAAGTGCTGGCCGTCCCCATTCAGGCCCTGGCCGCCCGGGAACCGGTTGTGCCCCATGAGGAAGGTGACACTACTGAAGATGGCCCCCGGCGGCGAGGGGGCGGGAGGCATGGTTCCGGCAATGGGAATCCCGGTAATGACGATCATGACGATGTTCCCCGATCCGGCAAACCGGAGATGGTTGAGGTGGTCTTCGTCATCCGCAAGGACACCACCGGCGCCGGCCCCGGATTTTTTAGTAAACTGTTCAGGGGTAAACCGGTGGAGACGGTTGAGCAGCGGCCGGTAAAGCTGGGAATATCGTCCGACACCCATTATGAAATTTTATCCGGCCTGGAAGCCGGGGAAGAGATAGTGGTGGGCAACTACCGGGCGGTGAGCAAGGAGCTGCAAGATAGAAGCCGCATCAGCCGCAAGGAAAAGGGTGACCGCGGCCGGCGCAGGGGCCGCAGATGAGTCCCGGCGGCGCCACCGGCAACAGCCTGATAACCTTCCAGGGAGTCACCAAGGTCTATGACATGGGCAAGGAGCAGGTCCACGCCCTGCGCGGGATCGACCTGCACATCAGCCCCAACGAATACATTTCCATCATGGGGCCTTCCGGCTCGGGTAAATCGACCCTGATGAATATCATCGGCTGCCTGGACACCCCCACCGGGGGCCGCTACGAGTTTGAGGGTGAATTGGTTTGCGATGTGGCCGATGATAAGATTTATAAGATGGATGACGACCAGCTGGCCGGTATCCGCAACAGCAAGATCGGGTTCGTCTTCCAGACCTTCAACCTCCTGTCCCGCACCACCGCTCTGCGCAATGTGGAACTGCCGTTAATCTATGCCGGCGTGCCCCGCCGTGAGCGCCTGGAACGGGCCTACCATTCGTTGGAACAGGTAAATCTGGCCGACCG
>JACZSB010000352.1 GCA_022574435.1 Fidelibacterota bacterium | reverse complement strand
GGGTGATAGAACCAGAAAATTCTATAAGCCCCTGGCGTGTGCTGTTGGGCGTAGGACTCGAATACCTCCTCACCGCTGGGATCCTTGAGACTTTGAAATGGTTTACTTTGCAGGCTATTGTGCCGGGGATCGGCCTGGAGGAAATGGAGAGCCTTGGTAACCGCCTTGTACTGAGCCTGCAATGATTTGTTGTTTTTCAGCCTCTGGAGCTTCTCAAGGCTCTCCTTAGTGAATTCCAAGGTGAACAACCGACCGGCCGTTCGCTAGAGATTTTCCAGAAAATCTTCCAGGTCATCAATTGGTGTGGTCTTACCACTGCGGGCCTCACCCAATGCCCGGGTGAAACTGGCCCTGACCTCCTCGTCACGCCAGATCCAGGCCTCACTGGCGGGAATGCGGGCCATGGGCCTTAGTAAGATATAGCCTTCGGAACTCAAGAAAATGTCCATGGACCTGGGAGAGGCAATTTTCCGCAGGAATTTGGCGATCTTGGATCCCAAACTCACCCGATATTTATCGTCCACGGCTTTGGAGCCCACGTATTTGAAGACTTGCCCCGCGACCTCGATATCCTGTGATGCTGTAGTTTGGCGCCCACGTCTTGGCATAGCTGCTCCTTCCATTTGGCGGTTTGATTATAGTTATGGCGGGTGGTGAGAGTCAAGCAAAAAGTGGGTAATACCCACAATGGGAATATGGGCGATCCAACCGGTTTGTACCATGCTTTTTCCCTCGCCTTCAGGAGAGGGACCGCGCGTAGCGAGAAGGCCTGCCCTGAGTTTATCAGATGGGTGGACCGAAGGGGTGAGGTAACTGGTGCCGGTATTTACCGGCAGTTAACACCCGCATTCTAATTATCTTATACTCTTAATCCTCACCCTTTGCGCGTTTGCGGTTAAAACGCTTTAGTCTCCCCTCCCCCTCGGTAGGCGTGATCCTTTAATGACCCTTTTGCGATCCATTTGAGGCCTATCGTTAGACTGAATGTACCCTAAATAGGTCCTATCGTGACTCCCAAGAGCCCGCCCCTCTGGGCGTAGCCCAACGGGGGAGCCTGAACCCCGCTGTATGCTGGGGAACTTGCCAAAGCGGTGCGGTACCGGTGGGATTGGCGGGATTAGCAGGTGCAGGGATTAGCGGGTGCAGGGATTATACGGAGCGGCTTGGCCTGGAAGCCCCGGCTAGGCGATGGCACTTTCCGGCCTGGGCAGCACCTTCCCCTTGGCGGCGCCCCGGATATCCAGGATCATGTTCACCAGCACCAGGCTGGGATTGATGTTGCGCTCCAGCAGCCCCAACGCTTGATCCACCGCCATGGCGGCCACACCCCAGTCGGAGGCCGGCCAGGCTGCCCGGTGCTGCTCCAATTCGTCCAGGCGGTTATCAAACAGCACCAGCTCTTTATCCCCGGCCCGCGCCAGCACCATCAGGTCTCGCAGCCACAGCTGTAGCAGTCGCATGGTATAGGCAAACTCCTGTGGACGGCTTCTGTGCTGCCGGACCAGCCGGTCAACCAGGGTCTGCCAGCCCTTAGGCCGCGGCGTCAATAGTGCCGCCAGCAGCTGCTCCACCCCCTGGGAGAGAGCGTCGTCCTCCCCGGACAGCAGCTGCGCCTGGGGCAGATTACCGCCGGTCACCTGGGCCAGGATACCGGCCTCCTGCTGCCCTACCCCCGCCTGCTCGGTCAGGTACTGCGCCACCTGCTCCGGGGGGAGTGGGGGGAAGTGCAGCCCCAGGCAGCGGGAGCGGATGGTGTCCAGCATCAACTGTACTCTGTCGGTTACCAGCACGAACAGGGTGCGCGGTGGCGGCTCCTCCAGGATCTTGAGCAGGGCGTTGGCAGCGGTAGGATTGGGTGCGCAGAGCTTCTCGGCCTCGAAGATCAGGTATGATCGCCAGCCGGCTTCAGCGGGGGTCAGCCGTATGCCCCGGCGTATGTCCCGCACGCTGTTGATCAGGATTGACTGGGCGCCGTCCACCTGTATCCTGTGATAGGGGTAAGCTTGGCATCAATGAGGGTTTGCTTTTCATCGTTGGAGACCAGGATGTAATGGCTGAGATCCAGTGGCTTATGGTTGTGCTGAAAGAAGCTCGGCGCGGGTATTTTCACCGTTGTCATCTTCTCGCTGTCAAGAAGCTTAATTACTGTTCTAACAGGTTGACCCAACGCGTCATCATGATTCCATCCAGTTAGACTATCTGCCTGCGGATTCGTAAACGTTATCATGCCCCTCTTATCGGTCGCGATTACCGCATCGCTCATATTTCTCAGTATAGAGACAGGCAAGTGGCTGCTTTGTGATTTCGTATCCATGTTATATATCTTTCCACGTCCAGAATCCCGGTTGTATCGGGATTTGGGAGAATTATAGGTTGGTGTACATGAGGCGTCAAGCCATTAGGGGAACCCTTAGAACTCCCTCTTCTTGAGAGACTTACTGCCAAGCCAAAGAGGAAGCACGGTTCCGGCGGTCGTTATCGCGGTGAGCCATGTGCCTGAGACTAACAGGCCGATGTATAGCTGTGAGAGGCTTAGTTGATGCATGAAATGCAAGTGCAAGACGAAGCCAAACGGCAATATAGCTGAGAGCGTGAAGGCTAGGCTGAGCACGAGATTGAGGGTCCCCCCAAAGCTAGAAACAATGGCTGCCGGATTCTGCTGGTTAAGATCAAGAAAAATGGCCCCGAGACCGTTTGACAGTCCACATACGACGAGGGAAATGGCACACGCTAGAATGACGGCCAGCACTCTGGCTCCAGGCGCCGCATTCAGCATGTTGGAGGAAAGCAGCATAAGGGCAACGCTGATTGTCAACATCCCGGTTAGCGACAAGACAAATTTCGTCAGAAGTACCTTCGTCATAGATACAGGCGAAGGACCTAACATCCAGAATCCCTGTCCTTCGAGACTTAACTGGGGATAAATAAAACGTGATCCAAGGGAGCACATAACCAACGAAACGCTCAAAATATTAAGGATAGCAATCGTGTTCCGCCATCTTTCAGCAAGCACATGATAGTGGAACGAACGCAGATTGGCGAAATAAAGCGCCAGCAGACCAAAAAAGATGAGAACCTGCGACCATTGCATAGGATCACGCAGGAAAGTTCTGATGTCTTTAAGTACCAGGGCCCTGGTTTCACCTGTGATAAAGAACATGCAGCGTTCGAGACGCGCCAAAAGCACAGGGGACCCTCGCCGGTTTCCTCTACTGCCGATTACCCGCTGCCAGCCTTCATAAAAGATGATGTCACCCAGCCACTCGATACACATGTACACCATCAT
>JACZSB010000351.1 GCA_022574435.1 Fidelibacterota bacterium | reverse complement strand
GCTTAGCGGCACTATAGCCCTGATGCTCCAGGTAATACGCTATGGTGGTGGAACCGGGCTGGCCCAGATGCTCGGTGAGGACTGGCTGGAACTCAGTCACCTGAGCTTGCCTAAAATGCGGTCAACTTTGGGTAAGGAAAGTCTCTCGTAGTAATCGTCGTTTATCTGCAAAACCGGCGCCGTGCCGCACGAACCCAAGCACTCCACCTTAACTAACGTAAACCTACCATCGGTAGTGGTCTCTCCCGCCTTGATTTCATATTTTTCATTCAGGTGGTCCACCAGTTCATCCGCCCCGGCCAGGCTGCACGAGAGAGTTTGACACACCTGGAGCAAATATTTCCCTTTTGGCTTAGTATGAAACATGGTATAAAACGAGATCGTATCCATCAAATCCGCCGGTACGATGGATAATAGCCGGGCCAAGGCCACGATGGTCTCTCCGGAGAGGTACCCCTCCTGTTCCTGGGCCAGATGCAAAGCCGGCAGGGTGACCGAACGCTTATCGGGATAGCGCTCGAGCAGAGCTTGGAATCGCTCTTCCCGTTCCGGGGTGAAGGCAAAACTCACCTGTCAAGTTCCCCGGCAATGATGTTCAGGCTGCCCAACACCGCCACGATATCCGAGATGGTCTGGCCGGGCATGATCTCCGGGAACACGGAGAAGTTGATCAATGATGGCGGCCGGGTGCGTACCCGGTAGGGCTCGCGTCCACCATCGCTCACAATAAAGTAGCCCAGCTCGCCGTTGGGACTTTCGGTGGGCACGTAAGTCTCGCCCACTGGCGGGGTAAAGCCCCGGTTCTCCATGGTGACCTCAAAGTGATGGATCAGCGCCTCGATGGAGTTAAAAATTTCGTTACGGGGCGGCAGGGTATATTTGGTGTCCGCGTCCACATTTACCGGGCCGGAAGGCAATTTATCCAGCACCTGTTCACAGATTTTTATGCTCTCCCAGACCTCATAGAAACGGACCATATAACGGTCGTAAACATCCCCGTTTTCCCCAATGATCACGTCGAAAGTAAAATCTTCATAGCAAGAGTACGGTTCCTTCACCCTGATATCGTAGTCAATGCCCGTAGCCCGGGCTATGGGCCCCGTCAGTCCGTAGGAAATGGCCTGCTCGGGAGTGATGACACCGATATTGCGGGTGCGGTCCAGCCAGATACGGTTATGGGTGAGCAGGCCATCTATCTGCTCCATAGCCGCAGGGATCTCCGCCAGCACCTCCCGGCAAACGGCGTCAAAATCATCGGGCACATCGCGCATCAACCCCCCAACCCGCGTATAGCTGGTTGTCAGCCGGGCGCCGCACACCATTTCGAACAGGTCATATATCTTTTCCCGGATGCGGAATCCGTACAGGAATACTGTGAAGGCCCCTACGTCCACCGCCAGCATGCCGATGGCCAAAAGGTGGTCTGCAATGCGCGATAACTCGCACATCAACACTCGCAGGTACTGGGCCCGCCTGGGCGCTTCGATCCCCAGTAGCTTCTCGACCGCCAGCGCGAATGCCACGTTGTTACACAGGGGCGAGAGGTAGTTCATCCGATCGGTGATAGTGATATATTGATTGTAGCTCAGATGCTCGCCGAGCTTCTCGAAACCGGAGTGCAGAAAGCCAATCTCGGCATCCGCCCGGGTGACGATCTCACCGTCAGCTTCCAACTGCACCCTGAGCGTACCATGGGTGGCCGGGTGCGAAGGCCCGAAATTGAGTTCCAATTTCTCAGTGCTGAGCTCCTTCGCCGTCAGTGTCATTCGAAGCTCCGGTCAGCGGGCCATTTACTGCCGATGGTGCGTCCCACCACTGGGAAGTCGTCCCGTTCACCCCGGCCCTGCAGGGGGTAGTCCTTTCGCAGGGGATGGAATCCAAAATCCTCGGGGTTCATGATCCGCCGCAGGTCGGGATGTCCCTCAAACCGGATGCCGAACAGGTCGAACACCTCCCGCTCCTGCCAATTGGCGGTCTTCCACAGGGCATAGACGGACGGCAATGCGGGATTCTCTTCATCCACCCAGGCGTGCACTACGATCCGTTTGGCGTCGTGTTGATTCAGGAGATGGTATACCACCGAATAGCGGGTGTGTCCGCCCTTTTTCAGGTGGTCCACTGCCGTGACGTCCGCCAGGAAATTGTAGGCGAAACGGGGATCGGTCTTGAGCATCCGTAACAGATCCAGGATCAGGCCACCCCGGATATGAATCGACAGCATACCCCGGAACTCGGTCACCTCAAGAAAGGCGTCCGGGAATTTTGCGCTCAGCAAGTCTGAAAGCTGCTTAAGGGCCGGCATAAGGATTATCCCGGCGCGGCCCCATCCAACTGCTCGTAATGTTGCATGGAATCCCGCATGATCACCTTCTGCAGGCTGATCAATCCATGGAGAATGGCCTCTGGCCTAGGTGGACAACCCGGCAGGTAGACATCTACCGGTAAAAATTTGTCGATACCTTGAATGACGCTATAGGTGTCGAAAATTCCGCCACTCGAAGCACAGGCCCCCATGGAGATAACCCATTTGGGTTCCGGCATCTGTTGGTAAATCCGGGTCAGCACCGGCATCATTTTAATGCTGATGCGGCCGGCCACCAGCAGCAGGTCCGACTGCCGGGGCGAGAAGCGCAGGGCCTCCGCGCCGAAGCGGGCGATATCATGCCGGGAGGCCAACACCGCCATTAACTCAATGCCACAGCAGGCGGTGCCGAAAGGCATGGGCCACAGTGAGTTCTTCCGGGCCCAGTTGACAAAGGCGTCCAAGGTAGTGGTCAGCCACTCACCACGGCCGCTGCGATCTATTCCCATTCTAAAACCCCTTTCCGCCAGATATAGATTAGTCCTACCAGCAGGACTGCCATGAAGAAGACCATTTCCCAGAAAATGAATGAGCTATCGGTGATGAAATCACGGAATATCACCGCCCAGGGAAATAGGAACACAATTTCGATATCGAAAATGATGAAGACCAGACCAACGATAAAATAACGGACATTCAACCGGGGATGGGACTCACTTTTGGGGTCGACCCCCGACTCGTAAGGCATGAGTTTGACCGGGTCCGATACCCGGGGGCCCACAAAATGGGACAACACCAGCATGCCCACAGCGAATCCAACCGCCAGGGTAATAACGAACAAGATTGGTAAGTAGTCAACAATCATGATGTTATGGCCATGCGTCCAGCCGCGACTACCGTTTATGCCCCAGCCGGGCCAATCGTTCAGAGCGGCGCATTCCGGCATCCTGGAAGCGCCTGTGTTCCACCTCGATCTGCGGCTTCAC
>JACZSB010000350.1 GCA_022574435.1 Fidelibacterota bacterium | reverse complement strand
GTGGGGCGCCCGACTCGTGAAGGGTTGGACTACCCCCAGCCGCACTGATAGCGGCCTCCGAAATTTCTGTTTGTCTCTGGACTGATCCATGCCGTTTCGTCCTCATTGATCGCAAATGCCATTGTCGGTCCGGCACTTATGAGGCCGGCCGCCGCGGAATATATGCTAACCGGAATTTACTCTGTCAGCCGTTTTCCAGCGTTACAGAATTCCCGGCAATGTGTGCAAGGTTTTCAGGCGGAATGCGGCCTAAAGGCCGATGATCACCGCCGTTACCTTGGACTAAGTGAGGCTAAATCAGAAGAGGGGAGAAACGGACCGCCGGTGGCGGAGGATGGAGTTGCGCCTGTAAAGCCGCCAGATCCACCTGCTGGACAAGCATCACCGGCAAAGTCGTGGCCGTGGTTGCCAGGTGGGTGGCAGTCGTCTTGGCCGGCAGGGCCGGTGCGCTAGTCAGCGGGTCGCTGACCTCTAAGTAGGGGCAATCATTATCGCCCTGCTCCATGGGGCAGCCGGTTTCGAGGGCGGCACAACAAGTCTGCTCGCACTCATCGGCAGCCAGGGCCAACAGGGGCACCCCGAGAGAGGCTAGCCAGAGGATCAAGGTAAATGTGCTGCTTGGACGCATAATCAGGCGCAAGGTTAATCGCTGGTTGTAAGCGAGTGCAAGGCGAAAGTTCCCCCTGGTAGTGGGCGGTCGACTGGTGGCCGGCGAAATAATTTACTTGTAATTGATAGTCCTTGCAGACTAGGTTACCTTCGATTACATTAAGACATACTACAATCAGACTATTAGCAAAAGTATTTCTGAATACTTTCAATATCAGCAGTGTGCGGGGCTAAAGCTATCTCAAATTCCAATAATGCCATTTCACCGAATCAAAGAGAGACCGATTATACCCGATAGTAACAGGACTAATCAGGTCAATGGCGGGCCAACAGGAAAGTGCCGGCTCTAGGCGAGACTTGGGAGCCGCCTGGTTTTGATTTATCATTTTTAGTATCCCGGTTGTAAGGAGAGTAACCATGGATTTCGAGTTCCATTATTGGCTCACTGGATTGATTGCCAAACGGGCAGGCTTCACGAACAAAGAGGCCCAAACCATCGCCTCCACATCCCAGTTTATGGATGAAAACGATGTCTTGCTCAAGGTCCAGAGCCTGCAAGGCGGCCAGCCCTACAAAAACCAGATCAGCCAAACCATGAACATCCTGAAACCAAAGATGGATCTGATGCGGATCTATCCCATATTCCACTTCATTCCGGGAGAGCCGGACGCGCCCACAGCTCAGCGGCGGGACGGTAAAATGCACCTGTTGAACACGACGCCAAATAATTTCAATGCCAATGAGATAATGGACGCAGCCTTCAAGTCCAGCAGTGATATCCGGTTGTACCGTATCGGGGTGGCAACGCACGGCTATACCGATTCCTGGGCCCATCAGAACTTTATCGGCTGGTTCGATTTCTGCAACAACATCGGCCTGGACATCAAACCTGATATCGGCCATGCCAACGCTGAGCACCAGCCCGACTGGATCAATCATCAATGGGTGGATAACCGGCTGGTCGATCCGGATGTGAACAACAAGTTGCGCTACCTTTCAGCCTCCAAAGCACTTTTCAACAAGTATCGCGACTATATCAAAACCAAGAGGAAAATAACACCTACACCCAAATGGATGGATCTAGAGCAAGAACTAGACACCTTAATGGGGCCCATATATTCCGGGCATAGAAAGCGTTACCAGGAGGAAAGGATAAAAAGATATAAGCAGGTATTAAAATGGGAGGACTACGATGAGCTGCGCTGGTTCAACCAGGCGATCAGAACCGAAGTCCACGGGGCTAAAGATTCGTACAAAGGGCTCCTAGCTCCATTCACACTTTTTAAAGACGAATATTTCTGGCGGGAAGATGTGGAAATGGAAAATACCCATTGGTACCGGTTTCAGGAGGCAGTCAAGGAACAGGAACAGATGGCGGTGAAACTGCTGGCGCCCACCTTCGCCAAGATGGGAATCGATATAGACTCATCGTAAGCCGTGGGACAGGGATTATGGCGCCGGGCAACAATTAATCGGGCTCCAGAGGATCGATTGCAAACAGGTCGCTATCTGCCCGGGTTTATCATTACTTAATTCGATTACGAAGTCAGGGCTCCTTTGACCGGGCTCCGACGGTCCGCGAAAATAATTGGCCGGGCAAGAGTTGGTAGCGCTGATCAATAACGCCGGCCGACCTGCCACCCTCGATCTGCCGCTGGCGAGCGACCGGGAAATCATCTTCCAAGTGGGCTTGGCAAACGGGAACCCGGATGGGACCATCACCCTGCAACCCCGCTCCTTCGTGCTGTTTCATTAGTAAATTGGTGCTGCTCAATCAGGACTTTATCCACAAGACCATATAAATCACCAAACGCCGGTGTTTCCGGAACTCCTGATCTTTGATTGCATTAGTGCCCAACTTTCGCAATAAAAAAACTCGCCAGTCTTCCGCTGGTACCGGCGCCTGTCTACCGGGGTGCAATTGGATGAGGATTATTGGTCAGGGTTAATATGGCAAAATCGGCATTGAAGAGTAGTCTGCTGGCGCTGCTGCTAATCGGCGCACCGCTAATCGGTCAGGATTACGTGGTGGAATGGGATCCGCCCTTCCCCACCGATCAGGACTCAGTGATGGTGACGTTCTACGCCGACCGGGGCACCGCTGGGTTGGCGGGCTATTCCGGTACCGTCTATGCCCACAGCGGTGTGATCACCAATCTGAGCGGTTCCGATGCCGACTGGCGCTACGTAATCGGCGAGTGGGGCGACAATAACACCCAACCGGCGATGACTAACGTATCCGATGATGTTTACACCATCCTGATCGTCAATCCCCGGGCCTATTACGGAGTCGCGGCGGGTGAGACCATCGAGCAACTGACCTTCGTCTTTCGTAGTGCCGACGCCAGCCGGGAAGGCAAGGCCGTGGGTGCCAACGACATCTTCGTGCCCATAACCAACCGACTGGTCAACGTGCGCTTCCTGGAACCGGGCAGGGAGGATACCTTCATATCCGCAGGCGATTCGGTGGTGGTGGTGGCCATCGCTACCAGCCTGGAATCGGAAATCGCCACCATGACATTGCTAGTGGACGGCATGGAGCTGCTCCAGGTGGCGGCCGATACCTTGAGATATACATTCCGGCCGCCCGGCTACGGCCGCCGGCTGCTGAGTGTGATCGCCGTCGACAATGCCGGCCAGAGCGACTCCGCCTACCTGGCGGTACAAGTGAATCCGGCCCTGGT
>JACZSB010000349.1 GCA_022574435.1 Fidelibacterota bacterium | reverse complement strand
GGGCCTCTTCCTTGATGCGCATGATACGGGTCTCCCCCGCCGCCTCGTCCCACAGCAGGGTACACTGCTCCACCTGCCCGCCGCTCTCCAGGATCCTGATTTGCCGCTCGATCTCGAAATTCAGGCCGCGTTCCACGCCCCGGAAGGAGTTCAGGTTTTTCATCTCGGTGCGGGTACCCAATTTCTGTGAGCCCCGGGGCCGGATGGAGATATTGGCGTCGCAGCGCAGGTTGCCCTTCTCCATATCGGCGTCGCTCACGCCGGTGTACTCCAGGGTCTGCTTCAGCCGCTCCAGGTAGCGCCGGGCCTCCTCGGGCGAATTCATGTCCGGCTCACTGACGATCTCGATCAGCGGCGTGCCGCAGCGATTAAAGTCCACGTAACTGATGCCGTCGGCGCCGTGAATGGTCTTGCCGGCGTCATCCTCCAGGTGGATGCGGGTAATGCCCACCGTCTTGCTGGTACCGTCTTCCAGGATCAGCGCCAGGCTACCCCCTTCGCATAGCGGTTCATCGTACTGGGAAATCTGGTAGCCCTTGGGCAGGTCGGGATAGAAGTAGCTCTTGCGGGCGAACCGCGACAGTGGCCTGATGCGGCAGCCCACCGCCAGCCCCATTGTGACGGCCAGCTCTATAACCAGGCCGTTGAGCACCGGCAGAGCACCCGGATATCCCAGGCACACCGGGCAGGTATGGCGGTTGGGCGCCTCACCGTAGGTCCGCTTACAGGCGCAGAACATCTTGGTGTCGGTGGCCAGCTGGGCGTGCACCTCCAGCCCGATGACAGGTTGCCATTTTTCGAGGAGGCTATCTAATGAATCAGTTGCCATGAGGTTGGTTCATTATTTGGTAGAATTTACTTGCCCAGAGCAGTGGTAGTCAGGGGCAAAGATCGGGCATTTCTATTAACCAGCTCACCGTGCTTTTGAGCTCCGGAATTACGCTGATTGACGTGGATATTCGATACATTTAGAGTTAACGGCGTGTGATTCCTACTAAATCGAAATTGGATAATTTCAATAGGGCCCATAGCCGTTCTATCACCCTAACTCATAAGCACGCACCATAAATGCGTTACGTTAACCGGCCGGAGGATGTAAAACGAGGTGTCAGGGAAATTAATGTCTTCACGGATCGGTAACTATGGCCTCAACATCAAAATGATAATTTGACAAATATTTCTATTTGGAGATAGCCGTCATCTGATGTACATTACTTATTAATAATCCTGAAATAACATGCTCGCACAGGTAAATTGGAACTGGAGCAGATTGATCATTTTCCCATGACCGTATATCGCCACAGGCAAATCGTTCCAATAGTGTCTAAATCCCCCCAGGAGGAATGATGAAAGCAATTTCAACCCTAGCCGCTCTGATTGCGCTGTTGCCCGCCGGCCTTATGCCCCAATTTCTAGGACATGAGTTTATTATTCTAGGACATGAGTTTATTAGTCCGACCATCGCCGATGCCCGCAGTGCGGCCATGGGACGCACTGAGGTGCTCTCAACAGTTAGCAGCAACGGTATGTTCTCCAACCCCGCAGCGCTTGCCATGCTGCCCTCGCCTCAGGGCCAGCTTGGCGGACGGATGCTAATGGGCTTGATAGGAGATGAACAGGCTGAAGAGTCCTATGATAGTTACTCATCAACATTGACTCCCCAATTTTCATTCAATCATCTGTCCTTTGCAATGCCATACAGTGTGACGGGATCAAATGTGAATCTGGCATTCGGAATCGGTTATAGAACTTATTTCGACTGGGAGGCCAATTTTGAATCCAATTGGTCACTGGATGACTTTGAAATCTCTACCGAAGGGCAAACTCGGGGCGGATTGAAAATGATTACTCCGGCTCTGGCCGTCAACCTGCGGGACCAATTTTTTATTGGAGCAGCATTTAATCAGTCGGTATCCGGCACTATTAGTGAAGAGTTCAAAGATACAGGTTTTACTGGAAGTACCGTAACTAGTACGACAGATATAGAACACTCTGCATCATTCCTGCAGGTAGGCGCAATTGCCAGGATCAGTCCCCGACTGACTCTTGGATACATGTTCAGGCCTGCATTTAACTGGATATTTGAACCGGCGGAATATACCGAGGATGGAGTAACGACTACCGTCGAAGATGGTTGGGAGCTTACAATTCCGAGTGTTATGGGCATCGGGGTCTCACTGCAGACTTCGCACAAAGGATTAATCACGGCCGAATACCAGACCCGCAACTTCTCGGACCTGGAAGACGACGGCGAAAAGCAAGAAGGCATTGATAATGGTGCTTGCTTCAGGGTTGGTATTGAAAATCAAGGCCCCACGTCATGGCGGTTCGGCTTCTTCAGAGATGCTGTTTTTATGACCGACGAGGACGATACTATGCCCAAGTCCCAAATGGGGCTGACTTTAGGATTCGGTTCTAAACTGGGAGGACTTCATCTGGACACATTTTCCGAATTCTCCCTCGTTAGCAGAGAGTACGAAGGTTACGATGGCTTCGATTATGTTATCTATGAAGATAAATTTACAATCATCAGGCTAGGGCTTTCACTGACTACCGAATTTTAACAGTGACGCCACACAGACATGGTTTACAGTTTTTGGTGTTAAGAAATCCAGAAGGAATTGGTTTGAAAAGTTGGCGTAGAATGAAAAGGCTTTGGAAGCAGCACCCCAACCTGTCCGGCGGCCAGACGGAGCTGTAAACCATGTTTGTAAGCTCGACACGGACAAGACGATTTGAGCTTTTTTTGCATTGAGAAATTTTATACCTTCGACAGCTGGAGATCCGTTCACCTTGAATATCTTGGAGGAGAATCATGGCAAATTTGTTTGCGGCTCGGGCCAGGTTGATATGGTTTAGAGTACTCGTTGGCATTCAATTGTCGTTTGTCGCCTTGATGGGCCAGGCGATACCCGTGGCAGTACTTGATTTCGACGGAGTCGGCATCTCCAAGTCTGAAGCGGTTGCCCTGTCAAACAGATTACGAAATGAGCTATTTAAACTAGGAGCATTTGATGTCGTTGATCGGGGCATGATGGAGACCATCATGGCGGAGCAGGATTTTCAGACGACCGGCTGCACCTCCAATGATTGCCTGGTTGAAGTGGGCCGGCTGATTGGCGCGCAACAGATGATAGGGGGAAGTGTTAGTAAGGTTGGTGATACTTACTCCGTATCCTGCCGGATAGTGGATGCGGAAACCGGGAAACTACTGGGTGTTTCAGATTATGACCTAAGTGGCAAACTCGATGATATGCTAACTAAAGGGATGCGGATTGTGGCTCTGAAGCTGTCAGGCTTTGAAGA
>JACZSB010000348.1 GCA_022574435.1 Fidelibacterota bacterium | reverse complement strand
CTGGAGGGCGTTCAGGCCTTTCGTAGGGGCACAGCGCGCGCCGTGCCCTTACAATCGGGCGTACCGCAGTACGCCCCTACAGGATGGCTGCATTAGCCCCACTGGAATTTCTATACTGGGAATTATTATGGGGCCGGCGGCCAGCTACAAAACGACCATTTCCAGCCCCTCGGCAGGATGTATGGCGCTACAACAAAAAAGGGGCGCCCATAATTAGTGAGCGCCCCCGTACTGGTCAGGTTCGGTCGTGGTGAATTACTGCGGTGTAAGTTCGAATTCCGCCGCTGACTGACTGCCGGCGGCTACAGTTACATCTACTAAAACGGTGTCGTAACCGGCCAGGGTGGCATAGGCGCTGTAAGAACCGGCTGGAAGCCCCAGAATGGAATAGGACCCGTCTGTACCGGTATAGGTGGTCGATATCACCGTATCCTGCTCGACCCAGACAGTGGCATTATTCAAGGCCACGGCAGCGGTGTCGGCTACATTCCCACTGATGCGCCCGACAGTCGAGGCGTTGGTGGCCCGGATCACCGGCTTGAAGATGAAGCCCCCGATACTGTCCCGGTTCCCCTGGAGAACGAAGGATTTTTCAACATCGAAGTCCAGCAGCAGGTCGGAGGTCAGGCCGCTCACTACCTCGATGGCCGGACTGACGAACAATTTCAGGCCGGTCTGGGCGCCGCTGGGGACCGTAAGGTTGTAGGTGGGGCCGTCCTTAAGGACGACGCTGCCGTCTGAAATGTACAGCCGGAACAGGTCGTAACTTCCGGCAGGCACCTCCAGTTCCGCCAGGCCGGCCGTCACGCCGTTACGCAGATCCAGCAGGTTAAAAGTTTGGCTGTCCTCAGATAATGTTATATACGGAGAGCCTTCTTGGCCACCGGCTGCCCGTGCCTCGATCTTTACAATGGTAACATTGGCCTCTGCCACCAGGTCGGTGGGGAAAGGTGTATCCGTGAGTAAGACGGATAGGGTACCGGTCTCGTCGCCGGATAAGTTGCCGGTATCGTCCTCGGTTGGGTTGCTGCATCCATTGAGTCCCATCATAATGATGAAACCCAGGGCCAGGATTGTGATGTTAGTTGACTGCTTGCTCATATTTTCTCCTAATTATCAGCATAGTTAGCAAAATGTTTATTACGCGAAAACCTGCTTTTAGTTCCGCCTCCGAACCAAATGGTCCCTTAGGGATTATTAAAAGCCGAGTGAATTTATCTTCCCATGGCCGGGCCGCAAGTGATTGCCGTCACAGCAGCAACCAGTATGTGATATTTGCCACACAGGTAACCACTAAGCAGCCCGCTATCACCGGCCAGCCGCGACCCCGGCTGGTTCAGTCCCGGCCGATCCGGCGAGGACTGGAGTCCAGGCTGAAGTTATGATGATATGCCGACGAAGGTAAATGCTGGTAATCGGTGGAAATTGTCAATAGTTTGGGCCATGGACGTCTGCAGCCAAATTATCAAGGTTACCATATGAGTATCACTACCGAGCAGGTCTGGAATGATTTCAGTTGGCGGTTAAGGGCGTTCATCCTGGATCGGATAACCGATGGGGAAGACGCCGATGACCTGCTACAGGATATTTTTACCAAGATTCACAATAATCTGCTCCACCTGAAAGACGAGGGCCGTTTAACCGCCTGGCTGTTTCAGATCACCAGGAATGCCATCGCCGATTATTATCGCCAACTAAAAGTGCAACTGCCAGAGCCCGCCCTTGCCACTGGGATTGTAGATAACCAGGACGATAACGCCCTCAACCGGGAAGTGGCCGGTTGGTTGGAGCCCATGCTGGAAAAGCTGCCGGAGATATACCGAGAGGCGCTGGGCTGACGGGCGATCTGCCGGAGGATGTGAGGAATTCGGAAACGGCCTATGTCGACTGTGTGGCCGGTGCGGCTCCCCGGCAAGAATACCTGGACACCATTAAAGCCGCCGGCTTTCAGGAGATTGAAATTATGAATACGGCCGGTGATCCGGAGGCAAAAGGTGATCAGTCCAGCGGCTCCCTCCCTATCGCCAGCATAACAATTAGAGCTGTCAAACCGCGTACTTGAATCAGGACTTGGCAGCACATTGATGACATGGCAGTCGTTGAACTCCGGCAGACCTGGAATACCACTGTGATTTAATTCTTGGCATCCACGGCAGCCGAAACCGTAGATTAGTGTGAGGAGGGCTCATGCTGGCAAATCTATTTCGGCGGCTGGTCCGGGCGCCTATCCTGCGGCGGTTTCTATGGCGGAGGTGGTATAATTATCTGGCACGACGGCATGCCGATCACCGCTGGACATTTATGAACTACGGCTGCCAGGCCTCGGGGGACGTACAGTTGGCCCTGGAGCCGGCAGACGAACCGGACCGTTATTGCATCCAGCTCTACCACCGTACGGTCAGTGACGTGGAGCTGGCCGACAAGGAAGTGCTGGAGGTTGGCAGCGGCCGCGGTGGGGGGGCCTCCTATATTCAGCGCTACCTGGGGCCGGCAACTACTGTCGGCGTTGACTTCTCCGAAGAGGCGGTGGCATTCTGCCGGGCCAACCACCAGGTACCGGGGCTGTCATTCCGGCAAGGAGATGCGGAAGCCTTACCGTTCGACGATCAGTCACTCGATGTGGTGGTGAACGTGGAATCATCCCACTGTTACGGATCGATGACTGCCTTTCTATGGGAGGTGGCCCGGGTGCTGCGGCCG
Organism: Fidelibacterota bacterium; assembly: GCA_022574435.1. Classification (GTDB taxonomy): domain Bacteria; phylum Fidelibacterota; class Marinisomatia; order SCGC-AAA003-L08; family TS1B11; genus JACZSB01. The sequence goes on along the minus strand of JACZSB010000348.1, from coordinate 622 downwards.
GGCGGCCATTTCTGTTTCGCCGACCTACGGGCCGGGGCAGAGCAGACACTTTTGCAGCAACAACTGGCCGCCTCGGCTCTGATCCTGGTGTTGGAGGAGGAGATCAACAGGGATGTGTTGCGCGCCATGGAGGCCGACAGCCAGCGCAAGTTGGAGCTGATCCAGGGGCAGTTTCCCCGGTGGCTGGGGAAGGCCTTCCGCGACTTCGCCGGTCTCCGGGAGTCAACAGTCTGGCGCCACCTGCAATCGGGCCGGGCCAGGTATGTACGATACGTGTTCCGGAAGGCAGCGAGCTAACCTGTGGCTCGGGCCGGGCCTCAGGCCGGAACCAGCGGCTGGTTCATAATTGCCACTTGACTGCTACCGTGGGCTTCACCGGCCAGCCGGTCTCCGGCAGGAAGTTGTGGCTGATCTCCAGCTCGCCGCCTAACGCCAGGTCCGGGCGGACTTGATACCACAGCTGGGGTTCCGCCAAGACTACTATTTCCCGCTTGCTACCCGCCGGCCGATTCGACCGCACGTCTATATAGCCGGTAAGGGTGAGCTTCCCTGACAGCAATGGCTGAAACCAGACCATGGTGAGTTGCAGGTCCTGGCCATCTGAGAAGCGGGCACGGCGGTA
>JACZSB010000347.1 GCA_022574435.1 Fidelibacterota bacterium | reverse complement strand
TGGGCATCACGACTGTAACAGCGCCGCTTTGCCACTCTTCACCTTCCTCGATTAACACTGTTCCGGCATTGGGGCTGACATACTTCCACCTCACCAGAGGCGATTGCTGGCACCGTAGCGCCCGTTCAAACAGCCCCAGGTCAAAGCCGATCTTTATCCCTTCGCCCTTGAACCGGGTGACAGGGAGCGGCGCCATCCACGAGAGCTCCTCCTCCCGGTTCTCGATTTTCAGCGTGCCTCCTTCCGGATCGATCTCCCATATTGAGAGATGGGTCGTCCTGTCGGCGAACGGCTTGGCCCCTTTGATTAAGGCCAATACCTTGTCTTTATCCAGCAACACCTCGCCGGTGAACTCTTTGGGCACCACCGATTTCACATCGGGGTATGTTTCATCAATGAGCCGGACATACAAAGTCACTTCACCCGGCAGAGCAAAGCAGAGGTGGGTCTCAGAAAGCCCCACCTTGGTGTGGCCCCGGGCCAGCCTCATGAGTAGCCCTAAGGGTCCAGTCGGGAGTATTCCCGATAGTGGCTTGGCCTTATGCACGTCCAGACCGTTCTGAATGCGTAACACATGGCCATCGGTGGCTGACAGGGCCATCTGCCCATCGTGGATGTTTGTATGTACGCCCTTCAGAGCGGGTTTCAGGTCATTCTTGCCGCAGGATTTCTCCTGCCCGGCCAGTGCCTGGAACACATCACGGTGCCATAACCCCATGGGTTTAAACTTTCCGCTGGGGATCATCGGGAAGTCTTGAGCACTGCCGCCTTTGAAGCAAAGCACACTCCCGTCATAGCCCAGATTAATCACATCCTTCTCAAGCGCAATATTCAGGCTGTGGGGCTTGGCCTTAAGAACTTTAGATAAGAGGGCTACCGGCAGGCAGTAGGATCGTGTATCCGGCACGGGCATCACCAGAGTCGTTTCAAGATCGGTAACGCGCGCTAAACCCCCATCAATGCAGATGGTTTTAAGTATGGGCAGCGAACTTCGCTTATCGATCACCTTTTCGGCCATGGGCAGCAGCCGCAGAAGAGTACTTAGCATATCATTTCCTTATTATTTAGCTTGGCTCAAGAGCGCCAAAGCGCAGGTGTGGTACGGGGCAGGGTGCGTTATGCGGTTTCTTGGAACAGAAAGCCTCCTTGCAGTGCCCCTGGTAATCCATCTCAACACCACGTCCTTTGTAGGGGCAGTGCTGATGCAGTTTGTTCTGCTTCAGAAGTACTTCAGTGTAATCCTCGAAATACTCGCTCAGAGGGGTGGTGTAACCCTTACGCAGGTTGTACTGGGCATAACCCTCAGCGAGCTTGCTGAGCACCGCCTGGGCCACATCTTTGCTTTCAATGGACTTGAACCATTCCGGTAGATGGGGACTTTTGGCGATCTGCTCTTTTAGCGCCACATGCTGGTCCGATAGGACGGTCGGTTGGCCACTTAGCGGTTGGACTTTGAGTGGAGCAATTACAGAGTGATGCTCTGAATCGGGCATGGCCATAGGCTGCAATGGCATCCCAGAGAGGAAGCTGTTGATGCCCGCCACCAGGTCATTCAGCAGATCCAAAGGGTCATTGATACTAGGCACGGATTGTACCTTTCCTGTCCCCTTATATGGTTCCTCTTTTAGTACCAGTTCTACTGCTTCCAGGTCCAGTTCAAGTGATGGAGGCAGAACCAACTGGATCTCACCGATTAAATACTCTCCGTCCTTGCAGGATGTAATCACCGGCATGGTGTTTTGTCCCTGCTTAAAACCCCCCGGCCAGACAATTCGCCATTGGCGGGTTAGCAGTAGTTCCGGAGCCTTTTGTTTTAGCGTTTCCAGCCATTCATTTATTCTGCCCTTAACCCGATCCAGGATTAGTTTTTGATAGTCACTCATAATGATGCCAAAGCCTCTTGTTCAAGCCGTGTTCTGGTGCCTGCTCCATCCAGAGAAAGATCGGCCGCACCGTCACATTCGCTGCAAGTGATATCAAGATTAGTTTTGCCATGCTCAACCAATTTCTCTTCCAGACTTTCAAGAGGTCTCACATGCAGTATGGTTACTGTGCCATTATCTTCAACCTTGAACGTGGCCCGAACCCATAGTGGCACCAGGAAGGATTTGTTCTCAGGGCAGGCCGGACATGTCAATCTCATGTTTTCTGCGCTCCTTTCTAAGCCAGGCATACTCCTGCTGGTTATCGGAGAGTTCTTCTTCCATGGTGCTGTATTTGATTACCGGTGTCCATGGGCAGAAGGGTATGGTTACAGACGCTGAGCCACATCTTGCGCATGTTATGAACCTGTTTTTAGCGCCACCTCCATCGGCACTTATGTCCAGGGTCTCCAGATCATTGTGAACGCAGTAACTCACCAGGTCTTCCACTCCCATCCGAATAGATCTGCCTTGGTGGTTATAGCCGGCCCTATCACACGACTCCAACTGGATCCCGCCTTGGGTTACTCTCACGGGCTGATGCATCTCAACATTCGCCTCGAAATGGACATAGTTACCGCAGGTGGAGCAGATCAGTTTCATGGGACATTGGCTTGATTAGATTCATGCAAACAGGCACTGCAGGTGAAGTCATTTCGCCTGAGTCCCAGGCCAACCAGGTCATTTCCTAGATCCAGAGGCATGACTTCAATACCTCTATCGGGCTGGACATGCAGCCTCTGCATGGACGACAGATCCCGGCAGAATACATCCTTGCCGCATTTGCTGCATCTGGGCAGGACCGTACCGGCCCTATGCTCCATCATTGATATGGTCATATATCCTCCAAATGAATAAGGGCCGGCAGACCGTTACAGTCCACCGGCCCCGGGGGCTAGCCACAGTTTAGTATCCCAAATCTCTTTTGAGGCCATCCAAGGTCAGGCCGTAATGGGCCCTCACCTGTTCAAGTCCCGTTTCATAAACCTCACAGGTGTTGTAGCAATCATCCTCATCTACAGTGCCATGCCGGCTCACAATGCAGCTCTGGCAGTTCTCAAGCACCTCAGATTCTTGGATATATTCACCGCACCACCAACAGCCCGGACAGCCTGACTCCCAGCAGAGCTGAACATAGCGCTCGTGCATGTCCACCTGGTCTTTTTCTCCGCAGTTGGCGCAGATAATCCTGGGCTTGTCATTCTCAAAGCCTCTGTCCAGGATCTTCCAGAGGTTCTTGGCCAAGGCTTTGGTGAGTTTATCGGTGCGGTCTTTTGATAGACCAATTTCAAGTCCTTGGGGATGGCTTGTTACATTGTACTTCAGCCTCATATCAAGACCGAATGCAGTCGTGTTGCCGCACACCGGGCAGAACAGGTTCTCTGCGATATACCTTCTGGTCTCAGG
>JACZSB010000346.1 GCA_022574435.1 Fidelibacterota bacterium | reverse complement strand
AGAATTCGTCGTGGGGATCGTGGGGCTGGGATACGTGGGCTTGCCGCTGCTATCCAGCTTCGCCGCCCAGGGGATCAAATCCATTGGGTTTGATAATGACCAAGCGAAGGTTGAGAAGCTTTCACGCGGCGAATCCTACATTAAGCATATCTCTTCGGAACAGATACGTGCCGGCTTGGAGTCGGGTCTGGTCGAGGTGACCACCGATTACCGGAGATTCGAGGCCTGCGATGCCATTCTGATTACCGTTCCCACCCCCCTAACGGTCTACCGGGAGCCGGACTTGCAGTACGTGACGGCCACCGCCCGGGCCATCGCCGACAACCTCCGGCCGGGGCAATTGATCGTCCTGGAATCCACCACCTATCCGGGTACCACCAGTGAGGTGCTGGTCCCCATTTTGGAACGCAGCGGCCTTAAGGTGGACCAGGATTTCCTGGTGGCCTATTCGCCGGAGCGGGAAGATCCCAATAACCGGCAGTTTTCAAATGGGAGCATTCCCAAAGTAGTGGGCGCCACATCGCCGGCCGGCTTGGAGGTGGCCCGCAAACTCTACGAACAGATTGTGGTGCGGACTGTGCCGGTGAGTTCGACGGAGGTGGCCGAGGCCACCAAGTTGATGGAAAACATATTCCGCGCAGTGAATATTGCCCTGGTGAACGAGCTGAAGCTGGCCTTCGAAAAGATGGGGATCGACATCTGGGAGGTTATCGAGGGATCAAAAACCAAACCGTTCGGGTTCATGCCATTCTATCCCGGTCCCGGCCTGGGGGGGCACTGCATACCCATCGATCCTTTTTACCTTTCCTGGAAAGCCAAGGAGCACGGTGTCTATACCCGCTTTATCGAGCTGGCCGGGGAGATCAACAACTCCATGCCCGATCATGTGGTCATGCGGGTGATGGAAGCCCTCAATGACCAGGGGAAGCCTTTAAGGGACGCTCGGATACATATTTTGGGGCTGGCCTACAAACCCAATGTGGACGACGACCGCGAGTCCCCGGCCTACCATCTGATGGAAAAACTGGAGCAGCGGGGAGCAATTGTCAGCTATCACGATCCCCATATACCGGAGATCCGGCCATCGAGGGAGTTCGCCAAGTATGCCGGCCGAAAATCATCCCCTATCAACGGTGAGCATGACCTGGTGCTGATCGTGACGGCCCATGACGAATATAAGGATATTGACTTCCGGGCCTTGAATCTCCTGGTGGTGGATACTCGCAATATTGTCCAAGACGATTTCGAACTGCTGTACAAAGCCTGACCCGGATCAGGCAGCCTTGCCGCTTTCACAGAAAACGGGACCGTCATGCCACCTGGTTTAATCATCGGGAGCAATTTGATATTTTACGGATGGAGTGGTAACTTTCCTAAAACAGCAGTCATATCATGCGCCCACCGCATTAGAAAGTAACATGCCGGAATCTCAAAAAGATCACCAGCAACTTCTGGCCTATGCCGAAGACCTCGCTAAAATCTACGAGTCCGAAAAGCAGAAGCGTACCCAGCTGGAGATTGAGAATCAGAAGCTCCGTCTGACCATCGATGGATTGACTGATGCGGTCGTTACACTCGATCCCCAACTGCAGATTCTTGAGGCCAATCAAGCCTTTGCCACCCTCATGGGAGCTGAGCTTCCTCATATGGCCGCCCGCCCTATCTCAGAATTCATTTCACAAACTGCGTGGGAATTAATCATTGAGGGTATCGGTGACCTGACTGAGAGCGATGAACTGGAAATTGATCCCGCCCAAGACCGAAAGCGGTTCTTCCGCATATTCCGAAAACCGCTTCTTGATAAGCGCGGGCGGCGGCATGGGTCGGTTATAGTTATTCGGGACGAGAGCCAGCTGCGGCGGGCGGAAATAATGAAGGACGAATTTCTTTCAATCGTCTCCCACGAGATCCGCACTCCCATGAACGCGATTCTCGGCTTCTCGAACTTGCTTGAGAAATCCTTGAAAAATCGCCTGGAAGATTCCGAACTGAAATATTTTGAATTGGTCCGGAATGGGAGCCAACGCCTCTTGAATGCCCTGCAGGAAATTATCGATGCCGCCGAACTGGCAACGGACATACCGCAGGAGCGCTCCGAATTCGACCTGGGCGGTCTGGTCGGCGCGGTCCAGGCCAAGTATCAACACCAGTTGCAACGCAAAGATATCACATTATCGCTATCCATCCCCAACGAGCCCTCCCTGGGTTGGGGTTATCCCGAGCTAATGATGAAAGCCGTGGATCACATGATCGGGAATGCCGTGGAGTTTTCGCCTCCGAACACGGATATAACCGTAGAGCTGACCAGCAACAAAAAACAATGGCAGCTCACCGTTCAGGACCACGGTGAAGGTATCCCGCCGGAACGGCTTGAAAACATATTCAACTCCTTCTACCAGGCGGAGAGTTACCAGACGCGATCTCATGAAGGTCTCGGACTGGGGCTGGTTATCGTGAAGAAGACCGCCCTGCTGCACGGGGGGAATGCTACGGTCGAGAGTGAAATGGGCCATGGTACCACGGTAACCATGACCATCAGGCGGCATGAGGAAAGGTCACCGCAGGACGACGCGGAAACCGTACCGGGCCTGCAGGCTGAACTGGAAAGCCTGCACGCGCAGAATATTCAATACGCCCAGGATTTGGCTAAGACCTACAAAGCCCGCAAACAGGCCGCCACTCAGCTGGCCATGACCCGCGACCAGCTGGTGCGCTCGGATAAACTGGCCACCATGGGCCAGATGGCCGCCGGCATCGCCCATGAGGTGAATAACATGCTCACACCGATCATGGGCAACGTGTACATGTTGCGGCAGCAAGCGGACGGGTTGGCTCCCGAGATGGAGCGGTTGCTGGCCGGCATTGATGAGGCCACCAAGCGGGCGGCGGACATGTTGCGGCAGGTGCTGGATTTCTCCCGAAGAGGTCCTGAGAAGTCCACTCCCACAGACGCCGTGGCCCTACTGGATAAGGTGCTGAACCTGCTCGAATATCGCTTGCGAAAGGGGCAGGTCAAGGTGCACAAAGATTATGGGCCGCGGCCGGTAGCAGTGATGGTCAACGGCAAGCAGATCGAACAGGTGATCGCCAACCTGGTGATCAATGCCATCGATGCCATGCCGGGCGGTGGTGAGCTCAATATAAGTATTCGGGAGCCATCGAAGCCCGCAAAAAGTACCGGTGGGGGTACAGTTGAAATTCGTTTTTCAGATACCGGCTCGGGCATCCCCGAGGAGATCATAGAATCGATCTTTGAGCCCTTTTTCAGCACCAAGCCCGAGGGGCAGGGCACCGGCCTGGGGCTTGGTGCTGAAAAAGGGCTCAAAAATCGATT
>JACZSB010000042.1 GCA_022574435.1 Fidelibacterota bacterium | reverse complement strand
AGGTACGCCTACGGGGTTAGTTTAACGACCCAAACTGATCGGGCTAACAGTGACTATGGATGCGGGCAACATCAAACTACTGGTGATTGAAGATGATCCGGTATACCTGAAACTGTTGCGTAGAACGCTAGTGGACGCAGTTCTGGACGCCGGCAGTAGCCCGGCTTTTGAGGTGGTTACGGCCGGCAACCTGCGAGACGGGATCAGCCTGCTGGCCCAGAACAACACCGACGCCGTGCTGCTGGACTTGTTTCTGCCGGACAGCCAGGGTCAGGACACATTCCGGCAACTGTATTCCCAGGCCCCCTCCGTACCCATAATCGTCATGTCGAGTCTGGACGACCAGTACACTGCCATAGAGTCGGTCAAGGCGGGCGCACAGGATTACCTGGTGAAGGGGCAGGTGGCCGGCGATCTGCTGGTGCGTGCCATCCGCTATGCCATCCAACGCAAACAATCCGAACGGGCCCTGCAAGCCGCCCACGACGACCTGGAACAGCGCATCGAGAATAGAACCGCTGAGCTGGCCCAGGTAAATGCCCGGTTGGAGGAAGACATCGCCGCCCGGAAGAAGACCGAAATGGCGTTACAGGCCAGCAACTCCCTACTCTCGGCTATTGGTCACGTACAATCACTATATGTCTCGGACGCCCGGCCGGAAAGGGTATTCGACGAACTACTGCATGTATTAGTTGCGGTGACTGAGAGCGAATACGGATTTATTGCGGAAGTGCTATATGATGATGCGGGGCAACCCTACTTACAGAGTCGGTACATTTCCGATATTGCCTGGAACGCTGAGATCGAACGGTTTAATGATGATAAATTTAGCAATGGGCTGAAGTTCACCAAGCTACAACCGCTCTCCGGAGCGGTTATAACTGGCGGTGAGGCAGTCATTTCAAACGGTTCGGAGGCTGATCCCCGCAGTTATAGCCTGCCGTCGGGGCATCCGCCCCTCACCTCCTTTCTAGGCGTTCCATTCTATGAAGGCGATACCCTGGTGGGCATGGCGGGGGTGGCTAATCGTCCGGGCGGCTACGATGCAGCCTTACTGGATTTCCTTAAACCGTTAACCGCGGCAGCCACCAGCCTGATTGTAGGGAAGCGAAGCAACCAGCGCCGGGAAGAGGTTGAGCAGGCCCTCCGGGACAGCGAGGTAAAGTACCGCACCCTGATCCAATCGGGCCGGGACGCCATCATATCCACCGATGCCTCGGGGCGGCTGATCTCCTGGAACCAGGGCGCCGAGACCATGTTTGGATATAGCGAAGAAGAAATACTGGGCCGGCCGGTTACAGTATTAATACCGGAACGTTACCAGCAGCTGGATGTGGAGCAGGTGCTACCACAATTGACCGGCGGCATATTGCCGGCCCAACAGCAAGCCCTCCAGGGATGGGGCCAGCGGAAGGACGGCAGCGAATTTCCGACCGAACTTTCACTTTCCGGCTGGACGGTGGGAGATAATAACTTCATCACCGCCATTATCCGGGATGTAACCGATCGCAGACGGATCGAGGAGGAGGTGCTGGAGATCAGCGAACGTGAGCAACGTCGCATCAGCCAGAACCTCCATGACGACCTGGGCCAAAAGCTCACCGGGATAGCCTTTCTGGGACAAGCATTGGCTCAAAGATTGGAGGGCACCACCGGGGAACTATCGGAGGATGCCACCAGGATAGCCCAGCAGGCCAATGAGGCCATAAATAGCGCCCGGCGTCTGGCCCGGGAACTGTACCCGGTGAACCTGGAGCGAAACGATCTGGAGTCGGCCCTGGCGGAGCTGGTAGCCGGGGTTGAGTCCTACTCCGGGATAACCTGCGAAATGAGTTGCGATATCACAGTGCCCCTTAAGGATCATCAGATCATGACCCATCTATACCGCATAGCCCAGGAGGCGCTGAACAATGCCGTCCGGCACAGCGGGGCCCGGGAGATTAATGTGAAGTTGACCATCCGGCCGGAGCTGACCCAGTTGGAAGTGTACGATGACGGTGTGGGTATGCCGGAAGATTTGATATCCGTTATGGGGATGGGTTTGCATAATATGAAATACCGGGCCAACGCCATAAGGGGCTCGCTGGAGATCGGGTCGCGAATTAAAGGCGGCACGGGAATAATATGTTTAATCAAGAACAATTAGCGAGCGATTAAAATGGCGGTCACAGCAGATGTAACCAGTGGACGGGTAAAAGCCAAGATACTGATTGTCGATGACCACCCCGTAGTTCGCCAGGGGTTGATCCAGTTGATCAACCAGGAAAGGGACCTGACCGTTTGTGGGGAAGCGGGCGATTCGCACGGAACTTTGAGTGCTATCGAGACCCTCAAGCCGGACCTGGCGATCGTGGATATCTCGTTGCCGGGGGTGGACGGGCTGGAACTTATCAAGGCCATTCGGGCGCGCTACTCTGACCTACCGGTGCTGGTTCTGTCTATGTATGACGAATCATTATATGCCGGGCGGGCGCTTAGAGCCGGCGCCAAGGGCTACGTCATGAAGGACAAGGGCGCTGAGAACCTGGTCACCGCCATTCGCCAAGTACTCGATGGCCAGCTCTACGTCAGTGAGCGCATCGCCTCGAAAATACTCCGGCAGTTTGCCGCCGGAGGCAAGGAGGGCATCGCCTCCCCCATCGACCTGCTCACAGATCGAGAATTGGAGGTATTCCGCTTAATCGGCGACGGCTTGAGCACTCGTCGGATTGCTGAAAATCTGTATTTAAGCATCAAGACGGTGGAGTCCTACCGGGCCCATATCAAGGAAAAACTTCAGCTGGAAACTTCTACGGAGATGGTGAAGCACGCCGTGCAATGGGTGCAGACTGAGGGCAGCGGCTGACGGGTAAAGTTCCGGCCTGAACAATCGCCCAGGTTTACCTCGCTAGTACCAGCAGACCAGTCCCGCCTGGCTCCTGGCAATCGCCGGCATAGTACCATAGCCGGCGGCAAATTGCCGTTCTCTGACGCAAGTAGTGGAAACCCCTACCCCGCATGAGGTATTTCCCCGGCTGGGAATTGTCTTTCCCCGATTCCCCGGCTGGTAAATCGCCTCTTACCAACAACCTAGTTCACCCCGATTGATAGTATTTTGCATGGGTGGTAGTTTTCACCAGCGAGAACGCAAACCCGATAGCCAAAGAGCGAATCAGGCCACCGGCATAACAGGAGGACCGGAAAATTGAGCGTGGGGCACAGAACTCTCAGCACTACCAATTTGTTATGAGCCCAAGTGTTTGGGCATAAACAGGATCCGGTACGTGCTACAGGGGTTGTTTGGCGGCGGCCTGGTGTCCGGGACAGTACCGGATGCATTGCAGGAGGGCCGATTGTCGTTTGCGTCCAGGGACCGTTTATTTGCAGCAATAGTGAGCCGCGCCGCCAGAATACGATTGTTCATTGGCGGATCTATCCGTAGGCGCATAACCACATTTAGTACGCCTGGCAGAGCTGCTGCCGGCCAGGGAAACGATTAATGCTAAGAGAAAACGGGATTCCAACAACCTATATCAAAGAGGGAAAATGTAATGTCTGACAATAAACACACGATCCCAGTTAGGGCGATAGAGCCGTCTGATAACCTCCGGCCGGGCTCGGCGCCGGATTCCGTTCGTTGGCCGCGAGTTTCAACCAATGCCGACGACCAGTTGGTCCGGGAATACCGGGAAGCGTTCCTGATGATCTATAAGGTCCACGGACAGATGAAAGGGTTGGGGTCGGAAGGTGAATTAATTGAAACGATAGTAGATAGTAGCGTGGCGGAACGGCAACCATCTATCCGGCGGACAACGCCCCAAATGTTCGAAGGGCAGTTACTAGCCGCACCGACGGATTCGCAGGTGTCCAGCCCAGCCCCGCCATTAGCTGGGCCAGCACCCCGTAACCTGACCTTCAACGAGCTGGCTCGGCGTTTCTCCGAGCAGATGGATGAAGTGGTGGCAAGCGGCAAGCAGATCACCGCGGCTTCCCGTCAAATGATTTCCGGCCTAAAGGATCTTAACGACGGCATTGGGTTGCTCAAGCGGAAACTGTCGAGGGTAAAGTATTAGAAACGACCGCTCAGGTAGCTTATCATTGTGAGGGGCAAATTGGATCAAGGGTTCCCAGAATTGTGCTTCTGATTTGGCATAGCACACACATAATTGAAGCTATTGCCAAATAAGGGTTTGGCGGAATCCTTAAAATCAGAATGTTGACGCGCTGGGCAAAGGGCCACGGGTATCAGTGAAAGAAAGTCGATGACCGGCGAATGGCAATGTCTGACACAGCCGTTATTGAGATCCCAGTTGGGACAGTGAGCGGGGCCGTGGCGGTCATGAAAATGGGTGGCAGCTGGTGCTCGCAAGCAGCCATCCGAAATATGGGCCTGGAGTGCGCCGGCTTGCGACAGGCCAGGGTGGTCAGGAAGCCGAACGCTCGCTCACTAAGTTTGTAGAGGATAGTTGCATTTTTGGCAGGACGGAAGATTTGAGATTTGCCCGATTCGGATGGCCGAGACCAATCCGCACCACAGTTTGGTTACGCCATGGGAGTGATTGGGCTGGGGTAGTATCCAGTGGAATGGAGGTTGCAGGTTATAATCAGAATCGTTCTGGGCCTGAAGGAAAGTTGACAATTATAACGTGAAGTCAGTGCTGCTGATCAGTGAGATACTAATAAAGTCGGTGCTAGAGACTGGCGCAAGAATTAAATCCCTGGTCACCAGTTTTTACCGGGACATCTCCCAGGGCGATCTCGCCAAATCTATTCAGTCGACGATATTCAAGCGCCTATTGGTAATCCTATTAGTTTTATTCGTGGTTCCCATCGGCTACCTGAGCTGGCGCTTGATAGTGCGCGAGGAAGCCGAAATCCACTCAAGAACTCTCACCTTGCTACAGACCATGGCCGAAGGTATGGAGGCCCAGCTGCTCGAGTTTCGCCATTACCTTAAGGGGCGCACGCAGGATTTCAGTTCCGACGGTTTCATTCGGGACGCCGTTGCCGAGATTACCCGGCAACCGGACGGGAACCGGGAGACTGTCGTTGCACTGAATCGCCATTTGGCGTTCAATAAGCAGCCGATCATGCCTGAGATTGAAGAAACTTTTGTCATCGATCTAAACGCCGTGGTCGTTGCATCATCGCAGGCAGTCAACCTGGGATTCAGTTATGCCCAGGCGGATTTCTACTTGCAGGGCAAGACGGAACCCTACATCAGCGACGTTTTTTATGACAATCTGCTCGGCCGGAACAGCTGGGTAGTCTCTGCGCCCCTCACCGATAAAGTAACGCACGAATTAAACGGTGTCCTGGTCAATCGAATCCGGATCGAGGTATTGAGCGATATCACCAGCGGGCGCAGAGCTGCGGCGATGGGGGCCAGGACGCACCATTCCCTGATGGAGCCGGCCTATGAAATCTACCTGGTCAATCGTGACCGGCTGATGATCACCGAATCCAGGTTCAACGAGAACGCAGTACTTAAACAAGTAGTCGATACCCGGGCGGTGCAGCTGGCCTTGGATGAAGGCCGGGAAATGATGGGTGATTATGAAAGTTACCATGGTGGCCTGATAAGCGGCGCTACCATGATCCTGGAGGAGCCCGGCTGGGTACTGGTCACTGAAATCGATTTCAGGGAAGCGTTCAAGCCGGTAATAGTACTGCGCAATAGAATCTTGACCATCGTTGGCATTCTGTTAATCGGTCTCACGGCTATGGTGTTATTCCTGACCCAGCGTCTGGTCATACCCATTGGGCGCATGGTCGAGGCCAACCGGGCTATGGCTGATGGAGATGATAGCACCGCTATCATTACCGAATCTGTGATCCCCGATGACGAGCTGGGCGATGTGATGCGTAGCCGCAACCTAATGCTGGTTAGACTCCAGGAACGGGAGCAGCAGAGAATGCGCAAACTGTCTCAGGTAGTGGAGCAGATGTCCGAAAGCGTAGTGATTACCGATAAAGATGGTTCGATTGAGTATGTGAACCCAGCATTTGAGTCGATTACCGGGTTCAAGGAACAGGAGGCGCTGGGTAATAAGCCCTGGTTGCTGATTTCGGATCACCACGATGATGTCACCTACAAGCGCTTCTGGAAGACCATTTTTTCAGGCCGGAATTACAAAGGCATCCTCATCAGCAAGAGGAAAAACGGGGAATTATTTTACGAGGAGCGTACTATCACCCCAATTCTGGCGGCCTCGGGAGAAATCACCCATTACGTCTCAATCAGCCGGGATATCACCAAACGAGTGGAGGCTGAGGAGGCGCTGGCAGAGAGCGAGAACCGCTACCGCACTATCACCGAAACAGCCACGGATGCGATCATCACTGCCGATGAGGATGGTTTGATCACTCTGGCCAATCCGGCGGCGGAGCGGCTGTTCGGCTACCCAACGCAGTCATTGATTGGCCAGCCAATAACTATCTTAATGCCGGGCAAATACAAACAACGCACTAGAAAATGGTTGGCCCAGGCAGTTGAAAGCAGAGAGCAGATCGTGGACTGGGGCAACAGGGAGCTGACCGGGCGCCATCGCGACGGCGGGGAAATCCCGGTGGAGGTCTCCTTTGGTCAATTTATTGGTGACGGGGGAATAAGCTTCGTCGCCATCATCCGTGATATCAGCGAGCGCAAGCAGGCGGAGGAGGCCTTGCTGGCCAGTGAAGAAAATTTTCGAAGCATATTTCACTCAGCCCCGGAAAGTCTTTTGACGGTTGATACAGATATCAATGTATTGAATTCTAATAATAAATTTAGCGAATTAATTCAGCTCTATGCGCCCCGACTAAATATGAGTGAAGACGCGCTTCGAATAAAGATTTTATCCCAGCTGAAAATGCGAATTGGGAAAGTGAGACAGGGGTTAATTGAGATTGAAGCTGAGACGGACAATTGAGTCCTATACATCGCAAAACAATCGGTCGTTTAATTTTCGCCAATGTGTTGGAAATGAACATTGGAAAATATATTGAATATGTGGATAGGTTTCTGGTCATGACCTCACGGGAACCCTTCTACGAAGTCAGTCAAGTTGATAATAATATACTGCCGGAGATAATGAATGAGTTTACCGGGGTAGTGGTAGCTGAAGGAGATGACTTTCATTTTTATTCACAGAGAAATATAAAGCTGAATTTCCAGCTACTGCATGAACCAATAGAGGTAAAATGGAAACATTATATGAATTGGGTTAGGACAAAAAATCTTTTCCTAAACCATGTTATAAACAAGATACTCATGCTCCAAAGAATGTTTTGGAAAACCAATGACTTGCAAACCCTGGTGCCCATGTCATTAAACAATTTTATCAAGATATACTCCTTCCCACACCTGGACATCAGTCGCTTAAGCCGTTTGGTAAACAACACCTTTATTTCTTTCAACGGGAAAAGATATCTTTTAAGAAGTTTTTTTCCCAGCAGCAAAAAAGTCCATTCCCTCATTCTTGAAAACGTCGTCCGTCAAAAAAATCTCAGGATGAAAGATCGGGAAATTCAGGCACTTTTAAAATGTGACTACGGAATCACCGTGTCAGTCAGGACGATATGCAATTATAGAAATTCTGTTCATATACGGCCCTACAATGTTGCTCAGATTAATAATCCATATCATAGATTATTCTCTGATTATATACCATTGAATCAAAAAATAAAACGAGTATTACCCGAAAAGATCGGGGTTTACGAGATTTCGCTTGGCCATGACTTGAAATATCAGAAATCCTCGTCCCGTATCATCTATTATGGTAGGTCCAGCAATCTGAGAAAGAGGATTCGAAGTTACTTACACAGTTCCATTAAAAACCCCGTGATTGAGTATTATCGGGATAAGGAGAAACTTTTCCTGAGATACTTTCTCACCTCCAGGCAGGCTCAAGTGGAGCAAGAGTTGCTGCACTCGTTTACGGATATATCCGGCTCCTTACCTATTGCTAACAGGCTCCAAACACGCTAAGCAACCATCAGTGGCCGGGATAGGATAAGATAACATGGAAATTGATGACCCGAGAACCAAAATGATACTTGAGTTTGATGTAACTGGAAAACTTCTTGCAGAAGCAGAAGAAGAAGAAGTCCTGGTTATATCCTTGAAAGATATCACTGAGCGCAAGCAGGCAGAGGAGGCGTTGCTGGAAAGTGAGGGGCGCTACCGTGCCATCTTTGAGCAAGCGGCAGACTCGATTGTATTAATTAATCCAGAGACCGGGGAACTAGTTGAGTTTAATGACAGAGCCCATGAAACCCTGGGCTACACCCGTGATGGCTTCAAGGATCTCAAGATCCCTGACTTTGAGGTTAACGAGCCGGGGGGGGAGGTAGTCAAGCATATCGAGAAAGTCATGAGGGAGGGGTCTGATAGCTTTGAAACTAAACATATTACTAAGGATGGTGAAATCAGGGACGTTCATATAAGCGCTAAATCTATCTCCATTGGCGGGAGAAACTTCATTCAAGGTATATGGCGGGACATCACAGAACAAAAACAGGCGGAAGAGGCGCTACGCGAGAGTGAAGGACGGCTTCGCCGGGTAGTCACGGATGCGCCGGTGCCAATAATGATTCATGCCGAAGACGGCGAGGTGTTAGAAATCAGTAAGGCCTGGACAACGCTGTCGGGATATTCTCACAGTGATATTCCAACCATCGCTGATTGGTCCGAAAAAGCCTACGGCCGGCGGATGGAGGATATTCGCGCAATCATAAACGATGTTTTTAAAAGGGATGTCGCCGCGGGTGATGGCGAATACACTATTACAGCCAAATCTGGCGAGGAGAGGACTTGGGACTTCATATCCTCGCCGTTGGGCCGACTGCCCGATGGCAGGCGCTTGGTACTTAGCATGGCAACCGATATCACCGAGCGCAAGCAGGCAGAGGCAGAAATCACACGCAAAGCAGAGGAGCTTGCTCTGCTCAATGAACTGAATTCGGCTGTGAACCAGGGAGCAAGTCTGGTGGAACTCCTACAACTGCTCAGAGCGCGAACCACCCAGCTGCTTGAGGGCTATGGACCAGCTGTATACCTTCTGGACGAACAGGGTCAGCAATTAACGATGCAGAGCGCGCCTCTTGACCCGAAAACAACGAGCCGGCTGGAGAAGTTGATGGGATTTAAGATACCGCAACTTCGAATACCTCTGACCTATGATTGTGTGACCATTAAGGCGTTTCGCTCTGGTGGATTGATACATTTGAACACTCGGGAGACCGTCCAAAACTTTATTCAGGAATATATTGACCTACCGACCATATCAGACAAGTTGCGTAATCTGGCCAAGGCGGTTCTGCCGCTGATAATAAAATTATTGGGTGTAAGAGAGATTCTGATAGCTCCTCTGGTTGATGCAGGCAAACCGATAGGCCTGATCATTCTTTCCACTAAGAGGCACTTTGTAGAAGCTGATCTCCGGCGGTTTTCGACACTTGCCACGCAAGTGACCATGATCATCACGCGAAAACAGGCGGAAGAGGCGCTACGGGAGTCGGAGGAAAAGTATCGCCTTTTGACGGAAACCGCTGATGAAGGGATCTATATCATAACGGCGAAGGGTTTCGAGTACGTCAATCCGGCCTTTGAGCGGACTACCGGCTATTCGGCCCAAGAACTGCTGGGTGGCGGGCTAGATTTCCTGGACTTGGTCCACCCCGAGGATAGGAAACAGATCAAGAAGCGGGCTGAATATCGAGACAGGGGACGGGAAGTGCCTTCGAGGTACGAGTTCAGACTCCTGAGAAAGGATAAAGAGGTCCGCTACCTTGATATAAATACTGTCGCATTGCCGGGTAAACCCTGGAGAGTCATGGGCATCTACAGGGATATAACGGAGCAAAAACAGGCGGAAGAGGTGTGGCGCCGCTATGCTGCCATCGTTAACACTTCCACAGATTTCTTCACCCTGATCAACCGGGATTACGTATACGAAGCGGTGAACGATGCTTATTGCCGGGCTCAAGGCAAATCCAGGGATGAGCTAGTTGGCCATAAGGTCGCTGACATCTGGGGCCAAGAGGTATTCGAGGAGGTCATTGAAGGAAATTTGAGCCGATGCTTTCAGGGTGAAAAGGTCCGATATGAGGCTTGGTTCGGTTTTGACTATCCGACCAGACATTGTTTCGAAGTCACCTATTTTCCCTACCATGATAAAAAGAACAAAGTCACTCATGCCATAGTCGCTACCCGCGATATAACCGACCGGGTGCGGGCGGACGAGGCATTGAAGGTGGAAGTATCCTATGTGGAGATGCTCCAGGCGGTGACGGCGGCGGCCAACGGGGCGGACTCTTTCGAGGAAGCTGTGCGGGTGGCGCTGGAGCACGTCTGCCGCCATACCGGCTGGCCGGTGGGGCACGTGTTACTACCGGATGAAGAGCAGGATGGCCGGTTGGTGCCGAGCGATATCTGGTACCTGAGCGAACCCAAAAAGTACAAGACTTTCCTGAAGGTCACCAAGGAAACCACCTTCAAGGAAGGGACTGGCTTGCCGGGTATGGTTTTGGCCACCGGGGAACCGGCCTGGATCAAGGACCTAGCCAAGGATAAGAATTTTCTTCGTAGCGGGACTGACGAGGATATCGGTGTCCGGGCGGGCTTCGCTTTTCCGGTGAAGGTAGGCTCAGAAGTTGTGGCGGTACTGGAATTCTTTGCCGAACAGCCAGCTGAACCGGATGAGAAACTGCTGGAGATTATAACTCACGTGGGTACGGAGGTTGGGCGGGCGTTGGAGCGCAAAGCGGCCGAAGAGGAGCTGCAACGGGCACACGATAAGCTGGAATCCAGGGTGGAGGAACGCACGGCGGAACTAGCGGAGAGCAGCCGGAAGTATCGCCATCTGTTCGAACACGCCCACGATTCCATTTTTATTGTCGATGTGGAAACCCGCCAGATCGTGGATGTGAACGAGAACGCCGTCCGCCGAATGGGGTATATGCGCCAGGAATTGCTGAAATTAAAGATTGACGATCTGGCCGCTCCCCAATCGACGCTCGATATCGATCATAAAATAGCGGAGTTGCGGGAAAGCGGCAGCGTTATTTTTGAGCACATTCATCAGCGCAAGGATGGTTCCACCTTTCCGGTGGAGATCAGTTCACGGATCATCCATATAGGCGGCCAGCCGGTCATCCAGAGTTTTGTCCGGGATATTTCCGAGCGTAAGGAGGCTGAGGAACACTTGCGTAAGCTCTCCATGGCTGTGGAGCAGAGCCCGGCGGGGGTTATGATCACCGATACAGATGGGAAGATTGAATATGTGAACAGCGCATTCACGGCCATGACCGCTTACAGCGCCGCGGAAGCAATCGGGCGCAATCTCCGGATACTTAACGCTGGCCGTCGGCCAAAGAGCTTTTATAAGGACCTTTGGGATACTATAAAGAGTGGCCATGTCTGGCAGGGTGAAATGTGCAACAAGAAGAAAAATGGTGAAATATACTGGGAGTCTGCCATTATTGCGCCCATTATCAATGACCAAGGCCAGGTAACGCACTTTGTGGCGGTAAAGGAGGATATAACTGCGCGCAAAGCTGCCGAAGAGGAGCGGGAGCGGCTGCTGGCCGAGTTGGAAAATAAGAACCAGGACCTGCAGCAGATCCTGCATATCAGCTCCCACGACTTGCGCTCGCCGCTGGTGAGCATCAAGGGCTTCAGTGGTATCCTGGACAAGGCCATGGGCAAGCTAGGTAGCCTGATAACCGGGAAGAACAGCAAGAGTCCCGCCGAGGTATCCCAGGAATTGAATCCCCTTCTGTCCAAGGAGATTCCAGCCGCACTGGACCATATCCTGGCCAGCACGGATAAGATGGAAAGACTGCTTAGCGGCTTATCGAGACTGTCGCGTCTGGGCCAGGCGGGGATGCACATCACCGAGCTGGACATGAATGAGTTGCTGGCCGGGATCACCAAAAGTATCGAGTTTCTTATCAAGAAGTCTCGGGTGAGGCTGGAGATTAGTGAGTTGCCCCCTTCCCGCGGAGATGCAATACTGATCGGCCAGGTGTTTTCCAACTTAATTAGCAACGCTGTGAAATACTTGCACGAGGAACGTAGGGGAGTCATCAGGATCAGCGGAGAGAAACTACCGAGTTCAACTGTATACGTGGTGGAAGATAACGGCATCGGCATTGCACCGGATTACCAGCAAAAGGTATTCGACCTGTTCCAGCGGATCAATCCCTCCACGAGTGTCGGTGAAGGGCTGGGTCTGACGATCACCCGCAAGATACTCGACCGGCACCACGGCCGCATCTGGGTTGAGTCCCAGCCGGGTAAAGGGAGCAGATTTTTCGTGGAACTACCGGATTAACCGGTTGGCAGACAATATTTTACGAGGCGCACTTGAATAACCCACCATACAAACCAATCCGCTAGTTATCCCACCCCATATGGCCGGTAGGCAGGCCTGGTCCTCAGCCTGCTGGCCTCCCGCTCAACACCCTCCGTACCCCAGTCCCGGCCTGCGCCGGCCGGGCTGGGTATTTATTGCAGCCGGCCGGCGCCGGCAGTCTTGTAAGCCTATCTCCAAAGCAGTTAGCTTGCACTACTCATAGGAGGGTCCCAGCTGATATTCAGGGTACGAAGAAATAATGACCGAACCACCGATCCCGCCTGAACCGCCGCCACCAGAAGAAATGACGCTCCGTCCTCCGGGTGAGTTCCGCCGGGAGCAATACGACACAGACGCCGCCCTGGAGCTGTTCGAAAACCTATTGCTGGCAGCAGCCCGCATTCCCGTTGAGGACCACCCCGCCACACACCCGCTGGTGCTGGTCCAGGCGGCCAAGGCGCTGGTGGGTCTGCGGCCCCATGAGCCCAGCCGCCGCCTGATCGATTTTGCCCTGGACCGCTGTCCCGAACTACCGCCGGAGCGCCCGGTGGACGACCTTAAAATCCCACTGGAGCGGCTGGGGACCACGGTGGCGGTGTTCGAGTTGGAAGATGCTGTGGAGTCTGGTGATCTGCCAGCCGCCCGGGAACAGCTGGGGCGCTTGCTGCTGGTATCGGACAATAAGCCGTTCGCCTTTGATATCCTGCTGGCCCTGGCAGCCCGGCAGCCCGCTAATGCCCCGGCGCTGGTGCCGCTGGTGCACTACTGCCTGAGGGCGGCGCAGTTCGTGGGAGCCGGGCACGTGGCCGACTTCCTGCTGCCGGCCCTGGATGCGCTGGTGGCTGGCAGTGGCAGTGGCAGTAGGCAGTTGGCAGTTGGCAGTAGCAGTGGAAGAGGGAAACATGAGAGAAAGTCCACCAGCCGGGAGTTCGGCTCGGTGTGGGAGGTG
>JACZSB010000345.1 GCA_022574435.1 Fidelibacterota bacterium | reverse complement strand
GGTTAGGCACCAGCGGCAATTACCGAAGGCTGATCAAGCTAAGGTCCCTCATTGTGAGCAGCATCTGAATTCCCCTTCACCTCCTCAGGGTCATTCCGGGGTCCATCTAGCAGCTCACCCCTTGCTCTGAGGAGGCTTTACAAGCACCCATTGCAGGGGTACTGGTTCCCTCAGAGTCCGCAGGCGGGATTACCGCGAAAATCCAGCGGACCTCGGAAATACATTGGACACTCCTCGGCGAACACTTGCCCAATGACCCGATCTGGGAGGCGACCAAAGCCGGGGAAGCTGCCCTGGCAGCAGACCTGGATGCCCGATGAAAACTCTGTGGAGCCGTGTCCCATTATTTGGCCGATTCGACGGGACTCCCAATAGTTGAGCGCCTGACCGACAGCCCGGCGCTGATGCTTCGCGGTGTTCACATGGTAGTAGAGGAGATTCTGGCCCAAATCCAGGGGGTCTCAGTGAACAGGTTCTCTGAGGCAAGTATGGATACCACTGCGTCCGGAGAGATTAGAGCTGGTGGTGTTACTGTAGCCTTGGCACCGGGTCAGGAGGATTCACTGTCGCTTTTGGTCCGGAAGGCGGCCAATGAGAAGGAACAGTTTCCCGAAAGAGACTCCGTAGAGGAATCTTACTCGAATCTGAAGGAATCTACGGAGCATCTCCTCCGCATGGTGTCATATCTGAGGTTGCTGCCCTATCTCCCAGGAGACTGTACCGTATGCCGACGGGTAGAGCCAGGGAATTAAAAAGGAGAGACCACTATGGACGTAGCGATTTACGCTTGAGTCTCATCAGACAAGCAGGATGTGTAAGGTGGTACCCATCATTAAGACAGCCCGAGGGCTAAATTAAGAGAGTCTCCCACCCCTACGCTAGGTTTCACCAAGCCCGATGACAACCCTGCTTCTTGTGCTGCTACCTCCTTCCCTTCCTGGCCATTTTGGTACACCTCTGCTGGAGTCCGGTAGCCCAAAGCCTGGTGAGGCCTCTGCCGGTTGTAGAACTCCAGGTAATCGTTGATCCCGGTTCGGGCCTCGGCGACAGTCTGGTAAGCTTTTAAATACACCTCCTCATACTTGACGCTCCGCCACAGACGCTCCACGAAGAGTCGAGTGGCGTGGGGGAATCCCACCCCCACGCTCTCACAGAACCGGACGTGAGCCTCTCAGCTCATCCGGCTCCTATCGTCCAACCCCAGGCGGCACCAGATGCCAGTGGGCAAATAACGCTGGCTGACGGGTCGCAATGCGACCCAGCCAGTGCATCGCCCGGCGGCGGTGCCTCCCCAATCTCTTGTATTTCCTGCCAGCCCAGCGGGCCAAGATTCGGTTCAGGTGGCCTAACGTTGGGTACAGCGCCGACTTATAGAAGCGACTGTAGTAGTTAATCCAGCCCCGTATCATGGGGTTGAACCTGCGAGCCAAGTCGTCCAGGGATTTGTCGCTGCGCCGGTGCAAGCTCCAGCCTCGGATAGTCTGGCGGATCCTCTTGGTCGCCTGGTTGCTCACCGCCGGACTGAAGTTGACGAAGTATTTCCCCCACCGATTCTTCGACCCCCGGGCCCGAAAAGTGTAGCCCAGAAAGTCGAAGCTCTCGTTGGGGTAGTTCCCTCGCCGGCCATCATCCTTGCAGTAGACAATCTTGGTCTTCTCCGGATGTAGCTCCAAACCGCATTCGGAGAAGCGACCCTTCAGTTCTCGCCAAAGCCCCTTGGCCTGGTCTTCACTCCGGCAATGGCAAACCACATCATCAGCATAACGTTCGAAGGGTATCGAAGGATGGTTCCTCCGCATCCACATATCGAACCCATAGTGCAGGAAGAGATTCGCCAGCAGGGGGCTAATCACTCCTCCTTGCGGTGTTCCTTTCGTCCTTTCTACCTGGGTTCCATCTCTCTGTATCATTGGTGCTTTTAACCACCTTTCCACATATAGCAGGATCCATTTGGAACTCGTATGTTTGCGTAATGCTTTCATTACTAGTTCGTGATCCATGTTGTCAAAGAATCCCTTGATATCCATATCTATGACCCAGTCATAGGTCCAGCACCTTTTTCGTGCTGTTCCTAAAGCTTCTTTCATCGCCTTCCCTGGCCTATAGCCATAGGAGTCTGGATGAAAGCATGGATCTAGTTCTGGCTCAAGATACATCTTGACAACTGTTTGTGCTATACGATCTGATACTGTTGGTATCCCCAGCAGCCTCTTACCTCCATTACTTTTGGGTATTTCTACCCCTCGTACTGGTGGTGGGAAGTAGGTCCCTGATGACATTCGATTCCAGATTTTGTAGAGGTTATCTTTTAGATTCTCTTCAAACTCCTTTATCGATTCTCCATCAGCACCTGCTGATCCCTTGTTGGCTTTGACACTCTCATACGCTCGTTGTACGACGTATTTTGAGATCATAAACGGCTTTGCTTTACTCATAAGCTCCTCTTTCATTAAATTGACTTACTCGTTCCACATGATACAACCCCTTCGCTCCCTCTCCATTACAGAGAGTTCATCACTACTACGAGTTGTTCCGCCCCCGTGCCCTGTATTGGTACTCTAACTCTCATGGGTCCTCCACTTGAGCTTCTTCCTTAACACCAGGACGACGGGTTCCGACGTTCCATATAAAAGCCTGTATCGCGTTCATGTCACCTCCATGCCGGACGCCGCTCAATCAGTAAACAGGTTCCCATTGGGCTTATCCCAGATCACCCCGAAGTCGTTCTGGTTTTGACGTCACCTTGACCATTTTCGACACTTCATCAGTGCTTTACTTTCGTTCATCTCCATCGATACACACCTGACGCATCACACTGCGCCTTTTCCTTAACGCTCACTACATTGGCACTATCTCCGCTGCAGCTTAAGGTGGTTTGAACCAGGTCCTGTAAGCCGATCCGAGGGGCCTTCCCTCATCTTCTATATAGTTCATCTCCTGTGACCACTCTGGCCACAGGATTCGTACGCTCGTCGCGCACTCGGGGTCTGGCTTGCGAGATGGTTACTTGGATGGAAGGCCCCCGGCCTTCCGGCCAAGTTGCCATCTCGCAAGCCAGACCCCTAACTCGAAATCTTAAAAGCGACTACGCTTCCATCAGCGCAGCCAACAAGGACCTGATCGTTAGATGCCCACATAAGCGAGCTAAGCTCTCCATTGCTGACTTTCAGCTTCTTGAATGGCTGATATCCAGTCTTTACCTCTGTTATGTCATCCCAGATGAGTATGTTTCCATTAGAGTGTATGCTGGCAAGCAGCATTCCATCAGGCGATACGGCTACATCACTAACCGAGGAAGTGCATTCCATAGTCTTAATTCGACACTGCTTATTTGCATCCCAAACGATCACTCTCTCATC
>JACZSB010000344.1 GCA_022574435.1 Fidelibacterota bacterium | reverse complement strand
TCCGGGTATGCTCTGGGGCGAAGAGATTGCACAGGGACACCTGTCCCACCGGCGGATCGGCGAAATAACCGCTGAGGCGCTAGGGAATTATTCCCTGGGGGGCCGGAAGGTGCTCTGCCTGATCCCCGACTTTACCCGCAAAGCGCCCCTGCCACTGCTGTTCAGGGCGCTTTACAAGGCAATCGGCAAACAGGTTAAAGCCTTGGATTTTTTGGTGGCCTCGGGTACCCATCAGCCCATGCCCCGGGGCCAGATTATGAAACTGCTGGGTCTGACACGGGCGGAACTGGAATCCAAGTTTACCAACGTCGGCCTGTTTGCCCACAAGCATGATGACCCGAACGAGTTGAAACTGGCTGGAATCATCCCCGAGGAAGAGATTCGAGAAATCTCCTCGGGCAAGCTGCACACGGAGATCCCGCTGTACCTCAATCGCAGGCTGTTTGAGTACGACCTGGTGATCATCCTGGGGCCGGTTTCGCCGCATGAAGTGGCCGGGTTTTCCGGTGGCAACAAGTATTTCTTCCCGGGGGTGGCCGGCACCGAGATTATCCAGTCGTTTCACTGGGTGGGCGCCGTCATAACCAATCCCGCGATCAATGGGGTGAAGGACAATCCCGTCCGGCGGTTCCTCGATCGGGGGGCGGCCCTGCTGCACTTCGATAAGCTCTGCTTCTCCTTCGTGGTGCTGGCGGACGGGGAGCTGGGGTGCCTGTACATCGGTTCGCCGGAGGAATCCTATGCAAAGGCGGTGGACTATTCCTCCCGGGTGCACATCGTTTACCTGGAGCGGCCTTTCAAGCGGGTGCTGGGGGAGGTACCGGCCATGTATACCGACCTGTGGGTGGGCGGTAAGGCCATGTATAAGCTCGAGCCGATCATGGCCGAGGGGGGCGAACTGATCATCTATGCGCCCCATATCAAGGAGCTCTCCCATACCCACGGCGCCGCCATCGAGCGCATCGGCTACCACGTGCTGGACTATTTTTTGGAGCAATGGCCCCGGTTCGCCCAGGAGCCCAAGTTGATCATGGCCCACTCCACCAATGTCAAGGGTATCGGCCGTTATTCGGATGGCCAGGAATACCCCCGCATCAGGGTAACGCTGGCCACCGGCATCCCCGAGGAGGTCTGCCGGCGGGTGAACCTGGGCTATTGCGATCCGGCCACCATCAAGGTGGAGGAATGGCGGAATCGCGAAGATGAGGGTATGCTCTATGTGCCCAGGGCCGGCGAGTTGCTCTATCGGCTACGCTAGCAACGGAAAGCAGACCTCACGATGATTAAGGACAGCATATGAGCTATCTGAAGGTACGAAAAGATGATTGCCAACTGGATTTCCTTTCTCTGGGGGCGCTGGTGCACCGCCTGGACCCCGGCGTGGTGCCATTCCGCAAGGCCCGCTCTTTCAACATTCACGTGTCAGGGGGCGAATACAATGTGGCCGCCGGCTTAGCGGATTGTTTCGGGTTAAAGGCCGGTATGGCCACGGCCATGGTTGATTATGGCATCGGTGAACTGGTCCAGAATCGGGTGCGGGAAATGGGCGTTAGACCGTTCTATAAGTGGTTTAAGCATGATGGCGTCCGGGGACCAAATATCGCCACGGTGTATAGTGACCTGGGGTTTGGCATTCGTCCGCCCATGGTATTTTATAACCGCTCCAATGAGGCCGCCGCCCTTCTAAAACCGGGGGATTTTAACTGGGCCGAGATATTTGCAGCCGGTGTGCGCTGGTTCCACTCGGGCGGGATCTACGCCGCCCTGTCAGAGAGCACCTCAGAATTGATCATAGAGGCGCTGCAGGCCGCGAAAAAGTCCGGCGCCGTTACCTCCTTTGATCTGAACTACCGGGCAAAACTGTGGGACCCCATTGGGGGCTTGAACCGGGCCCAGGAGGTCTTTGGCCGCATCATGCAGCACGTGGATGTGCTGTTGGGGAATGAAGAGGACTTGCAGCTGGGTTTGGGCATTGAGAAACCCGCTGCCCAGTCAAAATCCAAACTTGATACAGAAGTTTTCTTCCGGATGATAGACCAGGTTACAAAGGAATACCCCAATGTGAAGATGGTGGCGACTACGTTGCGGGAGGTGCAATCGAGCAACCGCCATCAATGGGGGGCGGTGGTCTGGTGTAAAGGTGAGCAGATTGTCAGTCCCATCTGTGAACTACACGTCATCGACCGCATCGGTGGTGGCGATGGTTTTGCCGGCGGCCTTATTTATGGGCTGATCGCCGGGCGGCAACTCGAGGAAGCCTTACGCCTAGGTTGGGCCCATGGCGCCCTGTTGACCACTTTTCCCGGTGATGTAACCATGGCGAAGTTGCCCGAGGTGGAAGCCTTTGCCAAGGGCGGCTCGGCCAGGGTTCAGAGATGATCGGCGCTGCCCCGGCGTAGGAGGTTATCACACTGTGGGGGACTGGTCGGGGGGCAGTCGAAATTGAGGGCCAGCTCACCAATTGGGCACTGGTTGATGGCCCGGTTAGGTCTCATCAACAATAAATCTGCTTAGTACATCCGCAGCAGGAATCATGCAGCTGCCTCTTTTGCCAAAAAGTTGGTAGCGATACCTGGCAAACAGATTATAAAAGTAATCGCGCAATGGTCTGGGCACGATTTTGAACACTCGTAAAAGAAACCATAAGCCAGATAAGTCTTTAGTGATTTCCAGGACCGCATCGGTTCGTAGATAACACCGGTCGTGCTTGATAAGAAGAATGGCATCTGCTGCAAGTTCGGGAACCTTGTACTTTTGAATCAGAGACTGCCCACACCGGTGCTGCCGGGGAGTGAATGCAAAAACCGCCCTGGGATCCCTTTTTATGATGAAATTCACTGACCCGTTACAGAAGTTGCAAACTCCATCAAAAATAACTATATGACGACTGGTCGTCTCACTCATGGAATATGGCTGACCCGAGCTGACCGGCGCAGCAAGACCACGTCATCCTAACTAAAGCACCGAGGCTAGGTTGGCTGCAGCGAATAGCTAGGCGCCACCGTCTTGCTGCTGCGATTCATCCTTTGATTGGAACAGCTGGTAGAAGAATCTTCCTGTCACCAGATAAATCAAAATTACCGCTCCGGCGCCCATCACGACCCCATGACCCAGGAACTCCTGTAATCCATAGCGAAATTGAAACAGGCCCAGGGCAGCTACTACATTGAGTAATCCGTAACCTATATTTCCCTGCGGACTGAATCCGAATGCGCTTAAAAATCTAATCTTGAATAATCCAAACAAGAAATGGGGCATGGCGTTCATCAACGCAAAGCCGATTAAAAAATCAATAAAACTAAACTCCACGAGTAGCTCCTCCCATTATTCTGATCAGGTTTAGTTGCCAGCGGCCCGCTATTCTGGCGGTACCGAGTATCCAT
>JACZSB010000343.1 GCA_022574435.1 Fidelibacterota bacterium | reverse complement strand
CCTGATGCATATCCATCTGGCTGCACCTGAAAAGGGGAAATCGGGATGGCTGGCCCTGGCCGGGGGTAACGAAACCGGCGATCCGGGGCCTTACCGACTCACGGACTGGGGCACGCCGAATGTGGAGCGGGTGGCCAATGACGGCGCCGCCGGCGTCGGATACGGTGGGGAAGGAGCGTGGCGCTTAGTGGCCAGCATTCGATACTCCGAATACCCCTTCACCGATTTCTACATGCTAAAGCGAAACACCGCCATGATCTCTGATTGGCCGGGACATCACGCCGGTACCTCCCCTTTCCTGCAGATCAGGCATACCGGCCGCCGCGGCAGTCAGACCCTCACCGCGGGCTATTCATATTTCTACAACTATTTCCACTTTTTCCCACCGCTGGGACGTGAGGTCCCGATCATTGCCCAGCTGGGGCATCTGGCGTTACGGGGCGAGACGGCTCTGGCCGACATGGAAATCTCCTACTGGATCAAGTATTCAACAACCGACCTGGGGAAAATAGCCAACACCTTGGATTTTAATTTCGACTGGAACGATGCCCGACTGGGCGCCGGAAGCGAAATGTCACGCCGAGGTGATAACTGGCAAGCGTGGCTGGGGATCGGGCTGGATCGGGAAAAACTGCAGTCCGGCTACTATCCATCCCGGGAAGAGCTGCGGGTGGCTAAGGTCTATGGCCGGCTCCACCTGGCACCCAGTTCCGGGTGGACTACTGATATCAGCACGATGCTGCTCAGCCAGGGCAGGCAGCAGGCGCTGAAGGCATCGGTGGCCACTCAATGGCGGCTTCGACCCAATCATCGCTTATTAGCCACAGTGTCCACCTCCGAACGCCTGCCGGCCGAGAGTAATAGCCTCTGGCAGTGGGTCAACCGGGGGTATGGTTTGCTGGAGAATTACGGCCTGGAATACGAAATTCAGGGCGACCTAACCACTTCCTCCCAAAGCACTCTGGACATGGACTGGATTTGGGCCGTTACTTCCGCAACGACCCTGGATGCCGGCATAGTCTATCGCCGCTTTTCTGAACTTCTGCTGACGGAGCAGTCCTTCGTCCTCCAGCCGGCGGACGCCTCATTCCACTCCCCGACCCGAATTTATGGCGGACAGCAAGGACTCACGCTGGGCGGGGAAATCCGGCTGGTTCAGCTGCTTGGTAAGAACTTTCGGCACAGGCTGACTTATCTGTTCCAACCGCTACGGCGGGGGGACGACCTTTTCAAGCGGGTCTGGGGCACATTGCCGCGGCATAAGGCCACTTATCGCCTGACGCTCAAGCCGGTGCCCGGTTTCGTTATCTGGGGGATGCTGACTTTCCGCTCCCGGGCCGACTTTGAAGATTACCGACCAATCGATGGACAGACGGTGGCGTTGACTCCGAAAGTGGATCTCATTTACCGGTCGAGCATCGGTCCCTCGGTGGTGTTCGACCTGCAGCTGAAGAAGCAATTCTGGCACGAAAGGTTGTCGGGCAGTCTTCTAATGCGGAATTTAGGCACCCGGGAGCTTCGCTATCATCCTATCGGCGGCGCCTTCGACCTGGCGGTATACTTGCAGGTGGTACTCAAGTTGTGAGGTCAAGCGGGGGCCACTAATGGGACAAGAAAGCGGAGTCTAAGCGAGTCTAAATTCACGGTCGTCCACTTTGGTCCACATTTCTCTGACACCGAACACCTGTCCCAATCAGGAGACTACCCACGATTTAGCACAGTCATCCAGGAGATAACACATCATATCTCCTCAATAATCAAATCTTAGGCTAGAATAGAGCCGCAGGGGCTCTATTCATCATCCAGATCAAGATTAGCCAGTGCCTGATCTACGTCCGCATCAAGCACATCAGCATAAACCTGGGTTGTGGTCACGCTGCTATGCCCAAGTTGTTTTTGAACAAGCCGAAGGTTGTATCCACTGGCCTTGTATATGCGTACAGCATACGTATGCCGAAGACTGTGTATTGAATAGTGACTTGGAAGGCCGGCTTTAGCCGCCCACTTCTTGAAGACCTGCTGGATACCCGATGGGGTGATCTGCTCGCCGTGTTTAGATGGGAACAGATATAGGCTATTCGATTGACGATAATTCAGGTATTCGTGAATCTGGTCTTTCAACTTGGCACCGAATTGAACAACCCGGTCTTTCCCACCCTTCCCATTCCTGACATGCAACGCATTCTGACCTTTCCGCAAATCCAGGTCCTGGACTTTCAGGTTGGATAACTCTGATACCCTCAGACCTGAACCTAGCGCTAGTTCAATGATCAGAGCATCACGAACAGGTGCTTGAACTCCTCTGGCTTTGGCTGCCAGCGCAGCTTCATTGCAAACTCGCCTGAGCCGTTTCACTTCATCGGTGCTTAAGAATTTGTCGGGACTGATCACCCAATTCATATGGGACTCCTTGTTTGCTTTCTTATACCAATTCTCGTCGATTCTTCTGGTATAAGAATAATACGATGCAGGCCCCATTTGAATTCCAGCAACCCATTGCCCAACCAGCTATCGGAACTTGAAATGGATGCGATCACGATAACCTTAATCAAGGAGTAACCATGTTTGGAATAACAGCGACAGCAGCCTTGCGGATTGGCCAGGCAGTTCTTGGCGCAGTTCTCATAGGAATTGAAGTCAGGAACGCTCTGAAGGGGCAGCCGAAGAACGATGTCTGAGGCACTTCCCCCTCAATCTGAGGAACGCGTGGTGGAGGTAAAACTTCGCCACGTGGTTCTCTCTTTCATAGCCATATCAGGAACCTGTTTTGTGTTAGGAACAACGCTAATCCTCACCAGGGATTATGTGAAATACCTTAGGCAACAGGCCATGGTGGATATGGCGGCTCAACTCATCAGAACAATTACACAGGAGATTCAATGGAACGGCGAGACGACGGATACTTCATCAGCGACAAAAACATCGAGAAAGGCGCCCGGTACTTAGGGATTACCGCGGTCATCTTTCTTGGTATAAGGCTTCTCCGGGTCGCACTTTGGCTGCCAGGGGAGTGCTGAGCAATGAGACTCAGATTGAAGATATCAGGGCAGTCACTTAATCGCGGAGCACACCTGATCTCGAACACAGTGCTTTTGGCCACCAACCTCTACCTGGTTGGCTCAGGTCTCAGGCAGCAGTCACATGCCAGGGCTCAGCAGACTACCATCAGTAATCTACAGACAGCCGCTGAGATAGCAGGGGCTATCGCCGGATTGACGCAGATAGTGACCTCGACATTGGATAAATATCATGCCCAGGATCGTTAAATCCTGGGAGCCTGAGACCAGAAGGTATATCGCAGAAAACCTGTTCTGCCCGGTGTGCGGCAACACGACTGCATTCGGTCTTGATATGAGGCTGAAGTACAATGTAACAAGCCATCCCCAAGGACTTGAAATTGGTC
>JACZSB010000342.1 GCA_022574435.1 Fidelibacterota bacterium | reverse complement strand
CATCCCGAGCACCACCCTTATACCGTTATCATCGAAACGTTTCAAATACTTTAACAGGCAAGGAGAAGATTCAGATGTCTGAAACCTGCTGCATTGTGCCACATACAGGGGAGATCCCCGTCTGCCCGATGAATAGTCAAGTCACTAAACCGGTCGGAAGGCAGACTGTCGAAAGCTTGGTTACCCCGGAGGTCAAGGCGGTACTGACGCCTCAACCCTACTACTTCTGTGATGCTCCCGATTGCGATACGGTCTACGTGTCAGCCTTGGGGGATCACTTGATCACCAAGGACCTGCTTACCGTGCGCGTGGGGATCAAGGAGACCGAGGACCCCATTCCGCTCTGCTACTGTTTCGGCTATGATCGCAAGGACGTGCGTGATGATATTCGCCAGAAGGGCGGCACCGAAATCCAGAAAATCATCACCGAACGTGTTAGGGCCGGGGAGTGTCGCTGTGAGGTGACCAATCCCAGCGGAGGCTGTTGCCTGGGCACCGTCTCGAAGGAAATCAAGCATGCGCGGGCGCTCAAGGACCAAGGCCTTCTGTGAGTGAGATGAAGTTCAAATAGCGAGTTGCCTACAACAACATGATTGCGAATAGGCGAGGCCACTTTGATCCTATTATCTGGGCCCAGTGGGTGACCTGGGGTGCTTAGATATCGCCGGTGGCCGCTACTGAAATGTACCACCATGGTCGAGCGAAACCAATAACCCCGCTGAAAATACTGGAGTCTCTCTGTAAGGGCGGACAGCCGGAGGCCTTTACTTCAGCAGCCCCGAATTTGACGGGACTACTTTGATTATTACTTTAGTAATACCATCTTGATGGATTTGGTGTACGCCGGTGTAAACCCCGCTTGTGGTGAGGCCACCATGCGCACAATATAGATGCCGGAGGGGACTTCTTTCCCGGCGGCTGTCCGGCCATTCCAGTCCACCTGCAGGTAACCCGGCTCCCTGTAACCATCGACCAACCGCACAACTTCACGGCCCAGTAGGTCATAGACCACAATGCTCAGGTCACTGTTTACCGGCAGGGCAAATTGGATCGTCGTTTGTGGATTGAAGGGATTGGGGAAATTCTGCCCTAGCTCAAAGCCGGTAGGCAATATCCGATCGTTCTGGTTGCCTGCCAGTTGCGGGGTATCCACATGGATCACCAGGCTGTCAAGGTACCAGCCATCTCCTGGTGCCGCGTCGTAGGTCTCCAGCCTGAAACGGATGCGGACACTGTCCATGCCGGCGTAATTGTCAAGGCTTACAAATTGCTGGCGCCATTGATAATCAAGGGTGCCGGTATACTGCGAGACTGTTGACCAAGCACCATCACCCTGGGAAATTTGCACTAGAGCTACGGCATTAGGCGTCAGGATATAGGTGTGAGCGAAACTCAGGTGGGCCTGGCTCCGAGCAGAGAGGTTGTAGGACACCTTGTGCTCTAAAACGTAGGCCGTGTCCTGGGCATAAAAGCCAAACGGACTCTCCGTGATGGAATAATCGCCGGAATAGGCATACACGGTCCTCCCCCACCCGTTTGTGATGGTCCACTGGCCGAAGTCGCCCTCGAAATTATCGATCAGCAAGTCCGGCCCGATTGCAAAATACTGTTCCGGGCTGTCTGTGCGGTTCCTCCAGGCGGAGACAGCGTAGACCGAGAGGTGGTGACGAATCGTATCCCCATCTGTCAGGGCCTCACCAAAATCTATCACTCCCTCGAAATGGCCGGCATTAGTATTATAAGTCATCAGGCTGCTGTCGCCCGGTAAGTTGTTCCGCCGATAATGAAGGTAGACGGTGGTCGTATCGAACTCAATATTGTCCGCCACCGTGGCAAAGAGCCGGTAGCGCCCCGCGTTGTCGATAGTGGTAGGATGAACTGACAGGTCAACGCTCGGTGGCGTGATGTCCGGACCAATATAGAAGCTGTAACTGGTATGAAGTGCTCCCACCGGGCTTTGGATGACCCTTCCGGCCTGATTCTGAATTGTAAAGAAATAGGTCAAGTTCCCGGGTTGGCCAGGGTTGGGCAGATCCCCGGTAAAGACACGGGGAGTCCCGGTCCCTGACAGCAAGGTGGTGTCAGTATACACGCCCTCAAGGCCTGAGATCACGCGCATCGTGCTCAGATCCAGGGGATAGTCTGCGTATTCAGTGACGGTCACAGCAATGGGCAAAGGGCTGGCCAAGTCCTCGGTTTCTCCCTGTACCTTATGATCAAAATAAGCCGGATAAGGCGACAGAACGAAAAATCCCTCACCGGACATGGAGGTCGAGAAAACCAGACCGGACTGGGTATATGGGAATACGCCCCAGTTCCCGGCGAACAGTCCAAAGGACTCGATGTGGAAATCATAGTACGCCACTTCTTTGGGATTGTAGGGATCGGAAATATCTACGATCCGGGTGCCATAAACATAATAGGAGACAAATAGCAGGTCTCCCTTAACGAAGGCGTTATGTACGGATCGGTCGTTGCCGACTTCATATTCCCCCGCCAGCGTAATATCGGCATAATCCAAGGCATCCCAAAACTTGATGTGGCCGCCTTCCTTTTCATCCATAGTGATGATAAAGCGGGAATCGTCAGTAGTCCAGACGGAATGAGATCCATAAGTGTCGTAATCCAGGACAGCCAGGGTCTGAATATCGGACTTGTCCTGAACATCCAGAATGTACAGGTCGCCCCGATTATAGCACAGGCATAGAGGGTGTCATTTTTCACATAGAGGTCATGGATGCCCGCTGTCGTCCACGACCCGGCCCACACCGGGTTTACTGGGTTCGCAAGGTCCAAGATCAAAATCCCAGGTGTACCAGAGCCGACGATATACGCGTAACCATCGGCGATGTACAGGTTGTGGGCCTGCTGGAAAAACGTCGAATCGCGTGTAGCCAGCACGGGCTGCCAGGGGTCGCTTAGATCGATGATCGCTAATCCACCGCCGGATTCATTGGTCACATAGAGGTAATTGCCGTGGGTTTTTAGGTCCCGCCAATCGGTGTTGGGGCCGGCTATATATGCCGTTTCAACCGGGTTGGCCGGATCGGTGGAGATATCGAGAATTACAACCCCGTCATAGACGCCAAACACGGCGAATTCGTGGCCGCTACTATCGATATAACCCCAGACATCAGAAGTATACGGGTAGGGCGGGTTTGCTACCAGGTCGATGTATTGGCTGCCATCTGATTGGGCCGCTACCGCCGAGAATAAAAGTAGCCCCAACAAAAAAATCTTTGATTCATATCTCAAATGAATCCCCTGCTCCCATGCGTTATTTGCCTGGTGGATAATATTGACTATAACCGGGAGAGACAGCCTATTGTTCCAAGGTCTAGTTCAGACCTCACTCGCAGGCTAGCCGGGCTACCCAACCAGTGGACTATGCCTTGCCGATTGCAGGGTGCGATTCGCTGCTCCA
>JACZSB010000341.1 GCA_022574435.1 Fidelibacterota bacterium | reverse complement strand
CTACTACCAGGAAACCGATTCACGGTGGCTGGAGCTGCCAACTCTCCACGAAAGAGGCTATCGGGCCTTGGGCGTGATGGAGCAGGCCCTGGCGCGGCAACCGTACCTGGCAGGCGAGGCCTATACCATTGCCGATATCTCTCTATTCGCCTATACCCATGTAGCCCATGAAGGCGGGTACGATCTGACCCCCTACCCCGCCATCAACTCCTGGCTGGAGCGGGTCAAGGGGCAGCCGGGTTTTACTCCCCTGGGCTGAGGTTCAGCGCCCATTCCGCCATGGGACTATGTTCCTGTATTTAGCGATGATAGTGCCCCATATTCCACCGGATCACCACATGGGAAAGAGGCCCGAACCACCATACAAAATCGTCGCTTTGGTAGCCGGGATTCCTCGCCGCGAGGTATACCGGATGGCTGCCGTGTATGTCGCGGTGACAATTGGATGAGCTAACCGGATCGGCTCGCTGCCCACGCCGAATCCAGCCCTCCCAAATAACCTGCACTAATCATCCCGATGGACTATCTCGGGAGCGAAGGCCGGTATACAGACCGCAATATATTCCGCCCCACCCTCGAGCGGGGTGCTATAACAGATTCGCTCTCCCTGGGGAGCGATCACCGCCTGGCCCGCCGCCACATCGAATGTTTCACTGTCGGTTTCCACCCGCAGCGTGCCGTTGAGCACAACCGTGTACTCGGTAAATTCCGGTGTTGGGCTCCACCCAGCCGGCCGGACTGCGCATCCGGGCAATACTGACGCCCATGGTTGCTGAATTTACCCGGCCGATGAACTCTTCGATCACCTTCGGTTTATTACCGGCAGCTTTGACTTGGGTGGGATTGCGGATCAATCTAGCCATTTATGACTCCCCGTTTGTTTACCTGTTTCCAGCGGCACACTAATTTCCGCCTGGTTTCGGTGAAATTCAATCGCTTTGCCCTGGCCAATCTCATCCATAAGCCACTGAAAACTGGCGGCACGAACTTTTTCGTTTCCTGTTTCGGTTTTATAGGACGATTTGCCAGATAGGTTTCCTTGTCCAGTAGGAAGTATCGACGGAAGATAATCGGGATCTCAACTTCGAAGTAGTTCGAGTTATCGTTGCTGGCGACGAGCACTGTAGGGTAGGTTCTCCAACTTCCGCCCCTGGTTCCCCGGGAGCATTTCGTTTGAACCCCGCTCCCAGAACATGCTTATATTCCGACCGAACGACTCTACCCTTTCACCCGGTTCTAAGGGAGGCCTTATGCGCAAACTCGCCGCCATCATGTTTACGGACATCGCCGATTTTACTGCCTTGTCGGCAAAGGATGAACCAGGAGCACTGGCCCTCCTCAGCAAACAGCGCGAGATTCTCAAGCCGATTGTGGAAGAGTTCGGGGGCAGTTGGCTCAAGGAAATGGGCGATGGCCTGCTGATCAGCTTTACCAGTTCCCATCGCGCACTTAACTGCGCCATACGCATTCAAGAGGCAGTGCGGGAAATTGATGATCTAAACCTCCGTATCGGCATCCACCAGGGCGACATAATTGAGCAAGACGGCGATATTTTTGGTGACGACGTCAACATTGCTTCCAGGATCGAGCCGTTTGCGGCAGTGGGTGGGGTCGCGGTTTCGGACAAGGTCTACCGCGATATTTCAGGCGACCCGGAGTTCTCCGCAACGTATCTAGGTCAGCCCAAACTCAAAGGGGTCCAGCAAGAGGTCAAGGTCTACAGCATTACTTCGCATGGCCTCCCGGAGACCCGGCTGGCGGATGTGGCCGCAAAACTTGAAAAGGATCCTATCCCCTGGAAAAAATACGGAGCCGGTTTGGTAGCGGGAATTGCCGCCTGGCTCTTATTTTTCCAAACCAGTGGCAACGGTATAAATTCCATAGCGATTTTACCGTTTGAGAATCAATCGGGTGATCCGCAAATGGAATACATTGTCGCCGGAATGTATGATGGACTGATTAGAGAGTTATCCCAGCTCAGTTCCTTGCGAGTGATTTCGCGCCGGTCGGCGATGCAGTATCGGAACAGCGATAAATCCCTTCTTGAGATTGCAAGTGAGCTGAACGTCGATGCAGTGGTGGAAGCCTCGGTGCTCAGCACGGATGAAAACGTGAATATACAGGTTGATTTGATCCGGGTACGCCCACAGGAGAGTACCCTTTGGGGTCAGTCCTTTGATCGGGATATCACCGATGTGTTAACGATGTACAAGGACATTGTGCGCGCCATTGCCGAGGAGATAAGAATCCCATTGAGCCGGCAGGAAGAGGCACGGTTATCAACCGTCCGGAAGGTTAATCGTGAAACCTACGAAGCCTATCTTAAGGGCATGTACAATCTGAACAAGTCCGAGCCGGGGAAATTTGAAGAGGGGATGGCATATCTCTTTGATGCGGTTGAATTAAACCCTGCGGACCCGTTGGCGTACACAGGACTCGCTGACGGGTATATCAATATGGGCCACGGTCCCGCGCCGCCACCGGGTGTCTGGTCCAAGGCCAGGGCAGCGGTTGATCGGGCGCTGAAATTGGATTCGACCTTGGCCGAGGCTCATGGAGCTTTGGCTGAAATCAAGGTCTACTATGAATGGGACTGGCCGGGTGCGGAAGTCTCCTTTAGCCGCGCCTTTGAAATCAACGACAATTTAGCGATGGCTCATTACCACTATGCCTGGTATCTCGCCCTGGTAGGTCGCCTGGATGAAGCTATTGTGGCACATACCAAAGCAAAAGAGCTCGACCCGCTGATAGCCTCTCACACGGCCGACTTGGGTGAACTTTACCGTTATGCAGGGCAATATGAAAAGGCCCTGGCGCAAGCCAGGGAGTCGCTCGAAATGAGACCGGGGCTCGGCGTTGCCCTGTATGTTATCGGGAATACATTTGCGGACATGGGAAACTTCGACGATGCCATTAAGGCGCATGAAGAGATGTACGCTTTAGCACCCTGGTGGGGATATGCTCTGGGTATGACCTATGCCAGGGCGGGCATGCGGGACAAGGCAACCACTATACTCGCAGAATTAGAGGCTGAGGAGCCATCGTCCTGGGGGGCATTTGGTCTGGTTATGCTCAATGCAGTAATGGGCAATATGGATGCAGCTTTCGAATGGATTGGCTACGATCCGCCCCACGCCTTTCTCCCTTGGATTACCATGTTTCCCGAGTTGTACTCACTCCGGACCGACCCACGCTTTGCTGACTACCTTGTCAGAGTGAATCTATCTAAAGGTGGCTAATGCCCTCCCCCTCTAACCGCCTTCATCACTGAGATCCGCCACAGCAGTATATTCCTGGTGGCTGCCGTGAATGCCGGGGTGGCAATCGGAGAAGCTAACCGGACCGGCTCGCTTCCCACTCCGAATCCAGCCCTCCCAATTAACCGTCATTCATCATCACGATGGACAATTTCGGGGGCGAAGGCCGGTATACAGACCGCAAT
>JACZSB010000340.1 GCA_022574435.1 Fidelibacterota bacterium | reverse complement strand
TGGTTGGAATAAAGATAGAGAGATGTGAGATTGGCCAGGTTCCCCAGTTCGGCCGGGATGGAACCGCTGAGCTGGTTCATAAAAAGATAGAGATATCTGAGATTGGCCAGGTTCCCTAATTCGGTCGGGATGGAACCGGTCAGTCCGGTCTCACCAATAAACAGGTTTGTCAAATTGGTGAGGCTGCCGATCTCGGGGGGGATGGAACCGCTGAGATAGGTCATATGAAGATCGAGCTGTGTGAGATTGGCCAGGTTCCCCAGTTCGGCCGGGATGGAACCGCTGAGCTGGTTGCGATCAAGAGAGAGAACTGTTAGATTGGCCAGGTTCCCCAGTTCGGCCGGGATGGACCCGCTGAGCTGGTTGAAATAAGCACAACTCTGTCACCCGCCCGCCACTCACCGTCACGCCGTACCAGGTGTCCACCGGCGTATTCAGGTCCCAGGTGTTGGTCCAGTTGGCGCCATCAGTGCTGTCGTAAAGGGCCACCAGCGCCAGAGAATCTGACTCGAGCACCTGGGCCTGGGCCGGCAGGCTTATGGCTAATAACAGTCCAATAAAGGTGATTTTTCTTGGCATGGGGCTACTTATGGCATCTACTTAAATCTTGCCAAAGTTATGATTTTTATGCTGGGTAGGTATAAAAATCTGAATCTGACAATTATCAAACCGGTCCAAGATGGTCAGGCCGGGAATCTTTGCGAAGCGCTAAAGCGCCTCGCTTAATAGAAAAACCGCCCTAAAGGGCGCTCATAATCCGCTAGCAGGCGAACTAGCGGGATTCCCCTACCGTTGGCGGGGTCCCATTGAGTTCCTGTTTTCCCCTCTCCCCTAGCCCTGACTGGATGCAATGTGGGAGAGGGGCCTCACGAAGTGAGCGGGGTGAGGTTCCCTAGCCGCCCAACGCCTGCTTAACCGTTTCCCCGATCTTAGCCGGGCTGTCGCAGACGTGGATGCCGGCCTGGCGCAGGGTCTCCATCTTGCTCTGGGCGGTGCCCTGTCCCCCGGAGATGATCGCTCCGGCATGGCCCATGCGCCGCCCGGGCGGGGCGGTCTGGCCGGCAATAAAGGCTACCACCGGCTTGGTGAACCCGGTCTCGGTGATCCAGGCAGCGGCCTCCTCCTCGGCCGAGCCGCCGATCTCGCCGATCAGCACCACCGCCTCGGTATCATCATCAGCGGCATACAGCTTGAGTAGGTCCAGAAATGTGGAGCCGATGATCGGGTCGCCGCCCACGCCGATGGCGGTGGACTGGCCCAGGCCCAACTTGGTGAGCTGGTCCACGGCCTCGTAGGTCAGGGTGCCGCTGCGGGATATGACGCCCACCTTCCCTGGTGTGTGGATGAAGCCCGGCATGATGCCGATCTTGCAGGCGCCGGGGGTGATGATGCCGGGGCAGTTGGGACCGATCAGCCGGGTGTCGCTCTTATCAAGGGCCAACTTGACCTTGACCATGTCTGCGGTGGGGATCCCTTCGGTGATGCACACCACCAACTCCAGCCCGGCGGCGATGGACTCCAGGATAGCGTCGGCGGCGAAGGGCGGCGGCACGAATATGACCGCCACATTGGCGTCCCGGGATTCTTTGGCCTGGGCCACGGTGTTATATATAGGAACATTGTTAGTGTCGGTCTGCCCCCCCTTGCCGGGAGTGACTCCGGCCACCACCTGGGTGCCGTACTCCACCATCTGGGCCGTGTGGAAGCTGCCTTCGGTGCCGGTGATCCCCTGGACCACCAGGCGAGTGTGCTTGTCAACCAATATACTCATGCCGGGCCTCCCTTGACGGCTGCCACCGCTTTGCGGGCGGCATCATCCAATGTTGTGGCTACGATGAAGTCCAGGGAGGAGTCGGCCAGCATTTTCCGGGCCTGCTCGGCATTGGTGCCCTCCATACGGACCACCACCGGCACTTTCACCTTAACCTGCCCCATGGCGTCGATGATGCCCCCGGCGATGCGGTCCCCCCGGACAATGCCGCCGAAGATGTTTACCAGCACCGCCTTGACGTTGGGGTCACCCAGCAGGATTCGGAAGCCGTTGGCTACCGTCTCGGCGTTGGCCACCCCGCCCACATCGAGGAAATTGGCCGGTTCGCCGCCGTGGTACTTGATAATGTCCATGGTGGCCATGGCCAGCCCAGCGCCGTTGACCATGCAACCGACGGTGCCGTCCAGCTTGATGTAGTTCAGACTGTATTTGGAGGCCTCAACCTCGTTAGGGTCCTCCTCGCTCATGTCGCGCAGTCCGGCCAGGTCGGGCTGGCGGAACAGGGCGTTGTCATCGAAGTTGAGCTTGGCGTCCAGGGCCAGCACCTCGCCCTCCTCGGTCACCACAAGGGGATTGATCTCCATTAGTGAGCAGTCGTTGGCCTCGAATGCCCGCCACAACGCCTTAAGTACTTTGACCCCTTCCTTTACCTGCTTGCCCTTCAGTTCCAGGGCGTAGGCCAGGTTGCGCAACTGATAGGGCTGTAACCCCAGGGCGGGGTCGATCCATTCCTTGACGATCTTTTCGGGGGTTTCGGCGGCCACCTTCTCGATCTCAACTCCGCCCTCGGTGGATACCATCATGGCATAGCAGGCCTTGGATCGATCCAGCACGATGCCGGCGTATAGTTCCCGGGCGATGCTGGAGGCCTTCTCAATCAGCAGGCGTTGCACCTCCTGCCCCTCGGCACCGGTCTGGTGGGTGACCAGGCGCATGCCCAGTATCTCTCCAGCCAGGCGGCGCACATCGTCCGGGCCATCGGCCAACTTGACGCCTCCGCCCTTGCCCCGGCCGCCGGCATGTATCTGGGCTTTGACGATCACTTTGCCCCCAATTTTTTTGGCAGCCGCCACCGCCTCATCAACGGTGAAGGCCGGATAGCCTTCGGGCACCGCGACGCCGAAGTCGGCGAAAATTGCCTTGCCCTGGTATTCGTGAATCTTCATCTTTATGTCCCTCAGTTATAGATCACGGTGCCGGCCTCGCCCGCCAGCGCCCGGTCGATGGAATCGATGTCGGTGATGATCACCTTCCGGCCCCCACTTTTAAGGAATTGGAGCGCTGCCGCCATCTTGGGTCCCATGCTCCCTTCGGGGAATTGCCCTTGTTCAATATAAGCCTGGGCGTCATTCACCGAAATGTCTCGCAACGCCTGCTGGCGGTCAGTGCCAAAGTGCAGGTAGACCTCCGGCACGTCGGTGATAATGTACAGCTCGCTGGCGCCGATATTCTCCCCCAGGACCGCCGCCGCCAAATCCTTGTCCACCACTGCGTCCACCCCTTCCAGGTGGCCATTGTCCATCACGTAGGCCGGGATGCCGCCCCCACCGGCCGTGATGACGATAGAGCCGCTTTCCACCAGTCGGCGGATGGATGCGGCGCCTTTGATCCGCAACGGCGTGGGACTGGGCACCACCCTGCGCCAGATTCCTTGGGCCTGCCGGGCGATATCCC
>JACZSB010000339.1 GCA_022574435.1 Fidelibacterota bacterium | reverse complement strand
GGGGAAATGGTGGAATAGCACTATATTGCAATGACTGGTTTTCAGCCCATTACGGGCCGGTTTTTTACCGGCCCTTTTTTATCCTATAGGGTATGGGCGTTTCGGGAGCACCTTGCTTTCCCCTACTCTCATGCTGGGAGCACTATTGGAAGCACCTAACGTGCTCCCGCAAAAACAGCCGCGGTTCATCGTAGCACAGCA
Source organism: Fidelibacterota bacterium (assembly GCA_022574435.1). GTDB lineage: Bacteria > Fidelibacterota > Marinisomatia > SCGC-AAA003-L08 > TS1B11 > JACZSB01. Next base: position 3,254 of record JACZSB010000339.1, on the reverse strand, counting down.
CCACTTGCCGGGCCCACGCCATAGTGCCTTAGAAAATCACGGCGGCCGCTAACTTATAGTACCCAGGTAACCTGTGGTTCGACTATAATACAATTGACCTTATCCTGGGCATAGGATTATGCCTGTTCTCACCACCTTAGCTATGGGTGGTTTATCCCCGGCCAGCCGGTTGATTTTCCCCGCATTTAACAGCCACCGAATGGCACCGGGCCTAGCCGGCCTTCCCGGCCCCAAGGCAACCGGATTATCAGCCCGTGCTCCCAATGCCACCGGGTTGCTACTAGTCGCTGCTCCTGGCCACGCGGGAGCACCCAGCAGTATGCTACTGCTGCCACCAGTACTGCCAGCGGCAAATGTTAAACTATTTCATGGGGAGATTGAATGCCGGCGGGCAAGGGGCAAAAGGAGCTCAGTCCACCTTGGTGGTGAAACCGAAAGTAATGCCGTCAGTGGTGACGGAGAGGCGGAACTCGTACTGCGAACGTTGGGCGTGTAGTTGCCCGTAGCGGGCCACCGCTAGTTCAGGATTCCGGTTATACAGCTCGCGGAAGTTTGGGTTCTCGTCAACCGAGCGCAGGAAGCTGGCTGTGGCGGATATATCGAAGAAAAGCTGCTGCAACAATGGGCTATCATTAATGAGGCCTTCAATGATATCCCGGCTATCATGGGAGCTTACCAGGGAAATATTATGGCCCCGATTGATCTGGAACGACAGGCCGCTGGTGGTGGACAGGGAATGATCGTAAAGGATTGCCAGCAGGTGCAGTTGGAACTCCGTTGACCGCCGAATTACCCAGTCACGGATATCATCAATACTGAATAGCCCACTGCCCCAGGGCCGCCAGATTTTATCGGTTTTATTGCCCGGGATAAAGCTGTTTCCACGGCGATTCGAATCCGCCGCACCATCCGTAACCGTTGGATGGCGGAAGATAGCCTGGATGACCGCTGCTACACTCATGTTTTAATCCTTAACCTTGTTCCACAACAATTATTTCTCACTGCCTGATTAAATAACAAAATGCGTGCCGGAATTGTGCCCCCGTCGGGGAAGCCGGCATTGAACAGGGGAACAAAGGGATATTTGATCGCTGGGAGGTGGTTAAGTTCCTTAACCGGGGGCTAGGGTGAAATGCTCAAGCTGCCCCTTGCCTCCCAGTTCTAAAAGCACCTACTTTCAGCTCACAATTCGAGGAGTAAACAATGGAAATCGAACGTATCAACAAGGGACAATGGGGCAAGGTCAGGGCTTTCTTCGACCTGCGGACCCAAGAGGGACTGGTAGTCAAGGGTTTCAAGATCGTCGAGGGGTCCAAAGGCCCCTTTGTGGGCATGCCCAGCCAACGCAACAGTAGCGGGGAATATCACGATACCGTTTGGGCGGAGTCCGAACTGAAGGAGGAGATCACCCGGCTGGCATTGGAAAGCTACGGCGGCGACATTATGCAGGGTGCCGAATATGCCCCAGCCTCGCCGGCGGAGGAACCACCGCCTTTCAACGATGACGACATTCCCTTTTAAGCGCCTGCGCGCCGGCAGCAGGTCACTGCCCCATTAACTGCCTGCAGCCTGAGCGAGGCTAGTTTTACGGTCATGGAGCAATACGGTATCTGGTCTCTGCTGCCCCCGGTGGCGGCCCTCACCCTGGCCCTGTGGAAAAAGCAGATCTATCCTGCACTGCTTATGGGCGTGTGGATGGGCTGGCTGGTGCTGGAGAGCTGGAACCCGTTGGCCGCTGTCATTTCCACGATTACCGTTTTGGTGTCCGTCTTCCAGGATGCCGACAACACCCGGATCATATTCTATAGTTTATTGGTTGGGTCAGTACTCACCCTGTTGAACGCCACTGGCGGCGTAGAAGGGTTTGTGGGCTGGGTCAGCCGGCGCCAGCTGGTAACCAATGCCCGGCAAGCCCAGCTGGTACCCTTCCTGCTGGGAATATTGATAACGGTGGAGAGCTCCATCACATCATTGGTGGCCGGAACGGTGGGCCGCCCACTGACGGACAAATATCGAGTTTCCCGGGAAAAATTGGCCTACATTTGCGATTCGACCTCGGCCCCCATCTGTATACTAGTGCCGTTCAACGGCTGGGGCGCCATGGTCATTGGTCTATTGGCCGTCCAGGGCGTGGAGAGCCCCGTTGGTGTGCTCTTATCCAGCCTGGCCTGGAATTTTTATCCCATGCTGGCCATATTAATAGTGCTGGCGACAATCCTGCTGGGCCGCGATATCGGTCCTATGAAAAGCGCTGAACACCGGGCGCGAACCAAGGGGCTGCTGCTGGCTGAGGGAGCGGTACCCATGGTGAGTGAGGATGTGCTGCAAGTCGAGACCGTGGCGGGCCTGGAGCCCAAGCCGCTGAAACTGGTGGCGCCGGTGGTGACCATGGTGGCCATGATTGTGGTGGGCCTCCTGATCACCGGCCGGGCCAATGCTTCCCAGGACGCAGGATTGTGGGAAATCATCAAGGCCAGTTCGGGCTCTACTGCGGTGTTGTGGGCCGTGCTGGCCAGCCTGGGGGTAGAAGCGGCCCTGAGCCTGGGACGCGGCAAAATGACCGGGCGGGCCTTCGTGGACCTGGTTTTCAAGGGTATGGGCGGCATGATCCCGGTGGTGAGCCTGCTGGTGCTGGCCTTCGCCCTGGGCGCGACTGTCCGGGAGCTGGGCACCGGAGCCTATGTGGCCCAACTGATCGGGACGGCAGCCGGCGCTAAAGTGGCCGTCAGCGGGCTGTTCCTGCTATCGTGCGTGATGGCTTTCGCCACCGGCACCTCCTGGGGAACCTTTGCCCTGATGATCCCCATCGCGGTACCGTTGGCGGCGGCCCTGGGAGGCCCGTTGCCGCTGTACGTGGCGGCCACCCTGGGCGGGGGGGTCTTCGGCGACCACTGCTCACCCATTTCAGACACCACTATTATCTCCTCCATGGCCTCCGCGTCGGACCACATGGACCACGTGCGTACCCAGATCCCCTATGCCCTGATCGGGGCGGCGGGAGCGGTGGGGCTGTACCTGCTGGTGGCGTGAGACGGGCAGCGGTAATATCCGCGATCTAGCAGGAGGCAAATTGCGTAACCGCGGGCTTGGAATCGCGACCTGGACATGGGAAATTATACCATGGCAATCCCATGCTTTATGCTGACACTGCTGAATACCGCCCTGTGTCATTTACCACTCCAGATATCGTTGGAGGCCTAAATGTATAAGATCAAAGAAGGCATGCTATCCTGGATCCGGAACAAGATCACCGG
>JACZSB010000338.1 GCA_022574435.1 Fidelibacterota bacterium | reverse complement strand
TAGATATTAGCTGACACGATCTGTCCCTCCGGTTTCAACTCTTTCAATAATGTTGCCAGAGAGGCGACGGCCCCGGCGTTGATCGCCAGCTCTCGGTGTCCCTCCTCCTCCCAGCGGCTGGAGAGGAAGTCCCGCAGGCTCACGGGGATGTCCTTCGAATGCAGGTGAAAGTCCTCGGGGCTCATATGCGTCTTCGATCGCCCCTCGAAGTAGCTGTCGGCCGCGGGATCGGCGCCCATCGGAAAGTGCGTGCCGCATCCCGAGTCGGCCTTGAGGAGGCTATCGAAGACCCGCTGCACCTTCGCCCTAGTGCGCGAAGCAAGGAATCGGTCAGTCAAGCTCATAGGTTTTCCTCCAGTCACTGTCGTCGTCCAGCAGAGGCTGTTCTTTCTTCCAGAGGAGGACGTCTTCCAGAACGAGAAGATCCATCTCTGTTCTCATGAAGCACGTGTAAGCGTGCCAGGGAGTGCAGACGATCGGTTCCCCTCTGACGTTGAAGGAAGTGTTGACGACGACTCCGAAACCGGAGAGCTCCTTGAACTTCCTGATGATGTTGTACAACTCGGGATTCTCGATGCCATCGACGGTCTGTATTCGGGCACTGTGATCCACATGGGTTACCGCGGGAATGTCAGAGCGCGGGCTATTGATGATCTCAAGGAGGTCGAAGTCGGGGTCCCTCAGGGCGTCATGATTCGTGGGCAACCTTCGTTCTTCCAGCACATCCGCCACGAGCAGCATGTAGGGACTCCGGCAATCAATGTCGAAGAAGTCTCTTGCATCCTCCTCGAGTACTGCAGGCGCAAAAGGTCGAAAAGACTCCCGGAATTTGATCTTCAGGTTCAAGCGGGCCTGCATCTGTTGATTACGGGGGTCGCCCAGTATGGAACGATTGCCCAGTGCCCGGGGCCCGAATTCCATCCGGCCTTGAAACCAACCCACTACCTGACCCGCGTCCAGCAGTTGGGCTACTTTGGCAGCCAAATCGGCATTCTCCAGCCGGATATACGGGGCTCCTGCCGATTCCAGGTAGGCTTCGATTTCCGGTATACTAAACTGGGGCCCCAGGTAGGCGCCCTGCATCCGGTCGCCTTCGCCGTGCTCCCGCGGTTGGTCGAGATAGGTATGCCAAGCGGCCAGAGCCGCACCTAAGGCGCCACCGGCGTCACCCGAGGCCGGTTGCACCCAGATATTCTTGAATGGTCCCTCCCGCAGTATCCTGCCGTTGGCTACACAGTTAAGGGCTACCCCGCCGGCCAGGCACAGGTTATGGCAGCCCGTTTCACGGTACGCCGTTTGGGCCAAGCGCAACACAATCTCCTCTGTAACCGCTTGTACCGAGGCGGCCAGGTCCATGTCCGATTGGCGCAGCTCGCTCTCGGGGGATCGGGGAGGCCTGCCAAACAGGGCGGCAAACCGCCGATTGACCATTCGCAGGCCGGTGGCGAAATCGAAGTAGCGCATATTGAGATGGAAAGTGCCGTCCGGTTTCAGGTCCAGCAACTGCTCCAGGATCAGCTTCTTATATTTAGGCTCGCCGTAGGGCGCCAGCCCCATGAGCTTGTACTCGCCCGAGTTGACCTTGAAGCCGGTGAAATAGGTGAATGCCGAATATAGCAATCCCAGCGAATGGGGGAAGTGCAGCTCCCATAGGGGGGTCAGCTGCGAACCTTTGCCCAGCCATAACGAGGTGGTTGCCCATTCGCCCACCCCATCTAGGCACAACACGGCCGCTTCGTCAAATGGGCTGGGGAAAAAGGCGGATGCGGCGTGGGATTGGTGATGCTGGGTGAACAGCAGCCGGGGCAATTCAGTGGGTTTGCAGTCCCCCAGTTGGGCCAACCGGCGCCGTAAGTGCTGCTTTAAATACAGTTTCTCCTTGAGCCAAATGGGCATGGAGGCCACGAACGATTGCAGGCCCCGGGGCGCAAAGGCCAGGTAGGTTTCCAACAGCCGGTCAAATTTGAGCAGAGGCTTATCGTAGAATACAATATGGTCAACATCGCCCAGGGCTAAACCGCCCTCCTTTAGGCAGTAGTCTACCGCCCCTGCCGGGAAGCCGGCGTCGTGCTTGGTGCGCGAGAAGCGCTCCTCTTGAGCCGCCGCTATGATCCGGCCATCCCGCAACAGGGCCGCAGCGCTATCGTGGTAAAACGCTGAAAGCCCCAGGATATTTACCGGCGATGGAGCCACTAGCAGCTACCGCTGTTGCTCATTTGCCCCAGACGCTCGCCGAGCAGCGCTGAGGCGGTATTGTCAAGGGTGGGACACAGGGAAAACGGCAAGAGAACATGGGCAAAGTTAATCGAACCGGGGTGGCGCACAAAGCTGCCCAGCCCAGCTATTATTTCAGCAGCAACATCTTGATGGTGGCTCTGAATTTGGGCATGATCATCCGGTGCAAGTAGATCCCCGAGGGCGCCTCCCGGCCAGCGGTATCCCGGCCGTTCCAGGTTACCTGCTGATGTCCCGGTTCAACGCGCCAGTCCAGCAGTATAGCCACCTCACGGCCAAGAATATCATAAACCACCAGGGATACCGGCGTTGCCATCGGTAGGCTAAATTGAATATTCGTGGCAGGGTTAAAGGGATTGGGATAGTTCTGTGCGAGGGCAAATTCCGTGGGCAATCCGCTGGGTGAAACATCGCGGATAGCCAGCAGGCCCGGCTCAGGTGATGCCACACGCACATCGGTAAAAATGTGGAACTGCCCCGGAGCCAGCTTGATAGCCGCGTTTGGATTAACCACTTCCATACTGTCACCGGAAAAAAAGTCGTACCAGGTGCCGGCGGATTGGAAATTGGGTGCAAAGTCATAAGCTAGCACTGCGAAATTGCCGATGATGGTGACATTCATGTCCGGGTGAGTCAGCTGAATGCGTTTCAGACCGGTGCTACGGTTCAGGTCCAGCGTTACCTGTGTTTCGGAGCTGTGGAACACCGCCTGTTCCCCGCGCAGGCGCACCAGGTTAATAAGGCGCAATTGCTGGATTACATTCGGACGTCGACGCGGGTCGCCCTCGATCCGGAGATGCTGACCATCGGTTTCGCACGTCGGGCCGTAGAGTATAAACGTGCCAAACTTTTGTTGGCCGACATTGATCGCCTGATTGATGTCTGTGGTGGGAAAGTGCAGTTTATATTTGCCGGCAGGGCTCATCCCGCCGATCCGGTGGGAAAGTAAATTATCCGCCATATCATTCCGGCCGCCCGCCGTTTGGCAGGTCAGATCCCCGTAGTGTTCCTGGAAAATTACAATATGAATTTGGGAGGACTGATAACCGCCGGAGTGGACGTCTGGCTCAATACCTCCCGACGACCGCAGGAGGCCTCGGTGTATCCCGTCAGAACAATTCGGGCAAAATAACCTGATTAATTAAGAGAGACTTCTGGTTATCTTTTAAAATCAGAAGGAGTCTCAGATGAGCCCGATCTCAGATGTTGAAAAGCGTGTTAAGG
>JACZSB010000337.1 GCA_022574435.1 Fidelibacterota bacterium | reverse complement strand
GATAGAAGTGATGCCCAGTGCCTTAAGCGAATCGGCCCAGGCCCGGAAGACTGCTTTACCATCATCGTGAAAACGGGCCGACCAAGTGGGGTCGCCCTGGCCGATCACCAGCAGATCGCCCTCAAGGACACCACCCGAGACCGGCCCGCTGGCCAATATGGGTGTCTGGAAGCTGTACTGTGGTCCCAGCAGGCGCAGTGCGGCGGCTGTGGTGTAGAGCTTGGTGTTGGAGGCGGGCAGGAACAATTTGTCTGCATTGAATGAGATCAACGTTTTGCCGGTGCGCAGGTTGCGGGCCAGAATACCCCAGTCCGCCTGGGATTGGCCCCCCTCCTGGACCATCGTGCGCACATAACGGCCCAGCTGATTGGCCGGCAAGCGACTGACTACCCGGGGGGCGCAGGCAGGGACGAGAATAAGTAGCAGTGGCAGTAGCAGGCCTCGGCGTAGCCGCCACGGCGAGCTTGGCAGTCTGCCACGAAGAAGTCGGCGAGGGCGACGGAGGGGAGTTGGCACTTGGCAGTTAGCAGTCGGCAGGGATAGGAAAGAAATTGAATTTCTCATTCGGTTTATTTCTCAGTTCACAATTTCCGGGTGGCTGTCCTTTGCCATCCAGCGCCGGGCGGCGGCCACCAGCACCTCGATTACCTTCGCTGAGAGGGGATCATCGGCGGCCAGACGCTCAGGATGCCATTGGACCGCCAGGATAAATTGGCGCTCTAGGTCCGCAGCCTCCAGCGCCTCGATAACGCCGTCCGCGGACCAGGCGATAGGCTTGAGAGCCGGCGCGACCCGGCCCACAGCCTGGTGGTGGGCGGAGTTGACGCGGGTGACCAGCGTTTCCCCACCTGGATTCAGAAGTGAGCCGGGGGCCAGCTCGATCTCATGGGCAAACTCACCGGTATTGGAAGGGGTGCGATGGTTCAGGGCGTGGGACACTTCGGCCGGGATATCCTGAATCAAAGTCCCGCCCAGGGCCACATTGATCGCCTGGCAGCCGTGGCAGATGCCCAGCACGGGCAGGGAGTGTTCGCCGGCCCAGTCCAGGATCAGGCGGTCGAAGTTATCGCGGTCGTAATTAGGATCAAGAGTCCCGGACTCGGGCTGGGCGCCGTACCAGGCAGGATCCAAATCATACTGGGAGCCGGTGAGCAGCAGGCCGTGCACCAACGGCATTACCCGTTCCACGTAGTCATCGTCAGGTATGAGCGCAAACGCCAGGGGCGCGCCACCCGCCCGCCGGATAGCTTCGGAATATTCCGGGTTGAGGTTATAATTATGGCTGCCGTCTTCCGGTGGTGAAACGGCGATACCGATCAACGGCAGCTGGGCAGCCATCAATCCCCCACCTGCTCCCAGCCAACAGTGGATAGGTGCCGGTAAATGGCTACGGAGCAACCGGCTGTCAGGAGTAGGAACAGCAAGCCCCGGAGCGGCTCCCCCAGGATCAGGTGACCGACGCCGAACAGGGCCGTCAGCACCATTAAGCACCCCAAAAACCAGTCGATCATCAGCCGCCAGTAGCCGCTATCACTGCGCACCTCGGGCAACTGGTCAGCCACCGGTTTCCAGAGGAGACCGCCCGGATGGATGCGCTTGTAGAAGGCGTGGAGCGTTTTCTCATCGGTGGGCGGCGTGAGATAGGTGACGGCCAGCCAGACCGCCGTGGTCCAGGGGACGATAATAAACAGTGAGCTGGGGAACTCCAGCAAAGGCTCCAGGGGCGGGAACCAGCGGGCCAGCGCTTCTGGGTAGAAGTAAATAAAGGGGTAGATCACCAGCGGGGCCAGCATGGCCGAGATCTCCGACCAGGCATTGATGCGCCACCACCACCAGCGCAGGATCAGCACCAGACCGATACCGCCGCTGAGTCCGATGATAAACTCCCAGGCCCCGCTGATGCGCTCCAGTTTGGAGGTCACAACCAACGATATGAACATGAGCACCAAGGTAGTGATCCGGGAGACGCGCACGTAGTACTTTTCCTCACCCGCCGGGCGAATAAACCGCCGGTATAGGTCGTTGATGATATAGGAGGCGCCCCAGTTGAGCTGCGTGGCAATGGTGGACATATAGGCAGCCAGGAATGCGGCCAGGAGCAATCCCAGCAAGCCCGGCGGCAGGTAATCCCGCATGACCATGACGAAACCCTCCCCCTTGTGGGCGGCGTCCAGCTCGGGGTAGAGCACCATGGACACCAGGGCCACCATAATCCAGGGCCAGGGGCGGATGGCGTAGTGGGCGATCATGAACCATAGTGTGGCGAACAGGGAGTGCTTTTCATCCTTGGCCGACATCATGCGCTGCGCTATGTAGCCCCCTCCGCCGGGGTCGGCCCCGGGATACCACGATGCCCACCACTGCACGCCGATGTAGGCGATAAAGGCCGTGACGGTCATATTCAGGGCGGCGCCGGCCGTACTACCTTGGCCCCCAACCACCGGTGTGAACCGGAAGACCGACTCCGGCAGCTGGGCCTTCAGTCCGGCTACGCCGCCGATCTCCGGTATATTCACGGCAATGATCGCCAGGGCGATAGTGCCCCCCATGGCCACCACGAACTGGAAGGTGTCGGTAATGGCCACGCCCCACAGTCCGGAAATTGACGAGTAAAACGCCACCAGCAGCATGATCAGGCCGACCCACATCAGGGCCGCCCCGAACTCGAAGCCCAACAGGGCCACTTTTTCTACGCCAAAGAAGGTCAGGCCCGGAAACATGACGGTGAGGATTTTCACCAGGGCCAGGTTCACCCAGCCCATGATGACCAGGTTCATGAACAGCCCCAGGTATATCGCCCGAAACCCGCGCAGAAAGGCGGCCGGCCGGCCTGAATATCGTAGCTCGCTGAACTCCACGTCGGTGAGGATCCCCGCCCGCCGCCATAGCCGGGCAAAGAAGAAAGTGGTGAGCATACCGCCGAAGAGCATATTCCACCACAGCCAATTACCGGCGATACCATTTTTGGCCACCAGTTCGGTCACCGCTAAAGGGGTATCGGCGGCGAAGGTGGTAGCCACCATGGCGGTCCCGGCGATCCACCAGGGCAGATTGCGCCCGGAGAGGAAAAATTCGGTGGTGCTGGCGCTGGCCCGGCGAGAATAGTATAACGCGATGCCCAGGCTGATCAAAAGATATACCGCGATAATCAGCCAGTCCAGGAGTGCCAGGTGCATTTAATATTCCTCCACAAGGGCCTTAAGCCCGGTTTCACTCGCGTATTACAAATCGGTGGTAGACACAGGCCGGATACAACACCCGGCCAGGCGAGGAATTTATAATGATAAGCTGTCCGAGGCGCGTATTTTAATGATGGCCTACTCAGCATATAAAACCGGGGGAGATTTCCACTAATAAATTATGATCGCATGGCCGGGGCCTGGGCGCTGGAGTGGAATATTTTCAGGTGTAGCAAGGATAAAAACCGGGCCTAACTTTGGTTCCGATTCAAACTTCTGGC
>JACZSB010000336.1 GCA_022574435.1 Fidelibacterota bacterium | reverse complement strand
GGGGGCAGGCCTCGGTGCAATTGTAAATCGAGTGGCAGCGCCACAGGCCGTTACGGTCGTCCAGCGCCTCCAGGCGGTCCTGGTTGCCTCCGTCCCGCGAATCGAAAACAAACCGGTGCGCCATGACAAACGCCGCCGGGCCTATGTAATTCCCGTTGGTCCAGTAACTGGGGCAGCTGGTGGTGCAGGCGCCGCACATGATGCACTTGGTGGTGTCATCGAAGATAGCCCGCTCGGCGATCGATTGGCGGCGCTCTGTGGCCGGGGCGGTTTCCTTGGCGACAAAGTAGGGAATCACCTTCTCCAGGCCGGCGAAGAAGGGGTCCATGTCCACTATCAGATCGCGTAATACCCGCAGTCCCTTGAGCGGCTCTACCCGGAGACGGCTGGACTTGAGGTCCTGGATCAGCACCTGGCAGGCCAGGCGGTTCAGGCCGTTGATCATCATGGCATCCGAGCCGCACACCCCGTGGTTGCACGACCGGCGAAAGGCTATACTGCCATCGTCCCAGTCCTTGATGTCCATCAGCACGTCCAGGACCCGTTCCTTGGGGTCGGCTTCCTTGATGAAGGTGTCGAAGCGCGAGTGGCCGCTCTCGGGGTCGTAGCGAAAGATCTCAACTGTCAGTTTCATATCAGTACACCCTCGGCTTCGGTTGGAACTTGGTTATGACCACCGGTTTGTAATCGAACTCCACCTTTTCATCACCGGCCAGGGTGATGAAAGTGTGCTTCAGCCAATTCTTATCGTCCCGCTCTTTGAAGTCCTCCCGAGAGTGCGCCCCCCGGCTCTCGGTACGGTTTAGAGCACTTTCCGCGATCATCCAGGCCACATCCAGCAGGAAGCCCAGCTCCAACGCCTCCACCAGCTCGGTGTTGAAAAAGTTGCTCTGGTCACTGATTGCCACTTCCTGGTAGCGCCGGCGCAGTTCCATCACGGTGTCCCGGGACTCAGTAATGGTCTGCTTTGTACGATAAACCCCCACGCCGGCCATCATTGTCTTTTGCATGGCTCTGCGCAGTTCGGCAACTTTTTCCTTTCCGCTGCCATTTTTCAGGCGATCAATCTCACCCAGGACAAAGCCATCGGGTTCACCACTGATCCGGCCGAACTCCGAATCCTGTAAATACTGGGTCATGGACTTGCCCGCCCGGCGGCCGAATACCACGATGTCCACCAGTGAGTTGGTACCCAGACGGTTGGCGCCGTGCACTGATGCGCAGGCTACCTCTCCAGCGGCGTACAGTCCGTTAACCGCTTGCAACTTAGCATTCAGTTGCACCCGGCCGTCCACATCGGTAGGCACACCACCCATGGCGTAGTGGGCCGTAGGTTGCACCGGTATGGGCTCGGTGATCGGCTCCACCGCCAGGTACTTGCGGGCGAAATGGGAAATGTCGGGCAACTTTTCATTGATCACCTTTTCCCCAAGGTGCACCAGGTCCAGCACCAGGTAATCCGAGCCGGTGTCGCGGGTGCCTTCCATGCCCCGCCCGGCAATGATCTCGTTGTACATGGCCCTAGAGACCATGTCTCGGGGAGCCAGGTCCTTTACAGTGGGCGCCACGGCGGCCATAAAGCCATCCTTGCCACTGCCCACGTTGTCCAGGTCCTCTCTGTTGCGCAGGATGCCCCCCTCACCCCGGGCCGCCTCGGACACCAGGATGCCCAGCTTCCTCAAGCCGGTGGGATGGAACTGCACGAATTCCATATCCTCCAACGGCAGGCCCCGGCGCAGGCAGATGGCCATTCCGTCGCCGGTATAAGCCAGAGCGTTGGAGGTGATGGAAAAGGCCCGCCCATAACCGCCGGTGCCCAGGAAGGTGGTCCGGGCCTGAAAAACGTGTACCTCACCGGTAGCCAGCTCGTAAGCCACCACTCCCCGACAGGTGTCGCCATCAATGAGCAGGTCCAGTGCGTAAAACTCGTTGAAGAAGCGTACCTTGTGCTTCGTGCATTGCTCGAACAAAGTATGCAGGATCATGTGCCCGGTGCGATCGGCGGCATAGGCAGCGCGTTTGATAGGGCCTTCGCCGAAATTGCGGGTATGGCCCCCAAACTGCCGCTGGGCGATCTTACCATCGGCTGTGCGGTCGAACGGCAGCCCGAAGTGCTCTAACTCCAATACTGCTTCTATGGCTTCCTCACACATCACCTGGATAACATCCTGGTCGCCCAGGTAATCGGATCCCTTGACCGTATCGAAAAAGTGCCACTCGGGGCTGTCCGGCTCTTCATTGCCCAGAGCGGCCCCGATGCCTCCCTGGGCCGCGCCGGTGTGGCTGCGCACCGGGTATAGTTTGGAAAGCACCGCCACGTTGAAGTTGTGTTGGCTCAGTTCCAGGGCACACCGCAACCCGGCTCCACCGGCGCCTACCACGATTGCGTCAAACTTATGGATCATGGCAATGCCCCTTAAAACAGTTGCGGATTAAAAGTGATCACTGACACCACGCCTATCACCCACAGTACAAATCCAAACAGGTAAACCACCCAGTTGCCAAAAGCGCGCAGACTGTCATTGGTTACCATGTCGTCAATGTTGGTCCGGATCCCGTAGAAACCGTGGTAACAGGCCAGCGAGATGAATATTACGTCGAAGACCTTCCAAATGGGACTGGCGAACAGGGAGGCCAGCGCCAGGAAGCGGGCCTGGGAGGGATCGCTGGCAGCCATGGCCTGCAGAGTAACTAAGTCATTGGCGCCGTAGCCGATGGAATCGAAACTCCACATGCCGGGGCCCATGAAATAGTGATAAATGTAAAAGTGGGCCCCTAAGGTGATAAACAGCAGGGCGCCGGTAATACGCTGGAACAGCCAGCCGCGAGCTCCGCCAGTGCTCATCCTTCCGCCCTCCACATTAGCAGCCCACCGATGATGAACAGTAGCCCCGCGATGATGTAAGTCGCATAGGCCAACATTTTATTCTTGCGCATGGCCCAGGCTGTGAACTCGCCCAGGATCAGGCGCATACCGTTGATTCCGTGGAACAGGATAGCGCCCAGCAGCAACACTTCGCCTACCATGAACAGGGGGGTCTTATAGGTCTCGATTACCGCGTTGAAGGCCTCGGGGCCTTTTGACATCTGTGACATGCCCCAAATATGAAAGATCAGGAAACCGACGATGCTCACCCCGGTGATCTTGTGGAGGATCCAGGAGAGCATGCCTTCTTTGATCTTATACATCCATCGCTCCTATCGATCGGCGTGAGGTATCAGTGGTATCTGGGAAGGGGTTATCAAGTCCATCATCATAGGCATGTGACACCGGTAATTTCCTACTGGCGGATCGATTTTGCAAGCATCTGATGGGGCCGGGAAAAGTAATGGGTTGACGATGTCGCCGGTAAAGGCACACCGGTTTTATGCTTGCGTGTCCAGGGCTATTCACTTGCCCGTAGGCTCACAAAAGTGTAGTAAAATTAGGATATTATGTGTATATTATAATTAACTACGCCAAAAACTTCCT
>JACZSB010000335.1 GCA_022574435.1 Fidelibacterota bacterium | reverse complement strand
CAACCGGTGTCTCCGAACTCGATTTTAGCGATCTTTTCACCGCCTGGACCATAGCTTATGCGATCAACGATGCCAATGCCTCTGATCCCGTCACTAAACTGCGCTATGGCTATTTAGATCCACTCTACTCCCAGATGATCGACAAATTTCGTAGCGCATCGCCAGCAAATCTAGGGGTCCAGGCCATGAACTTATTGGCCGATGGCAGCATGGGAAAGTATGAAAAGCTGGTGCAACCGTTAATAGCCGAGGATGGGATCAATAGTTGGTCCACCGTGTACCGTTTATTTCTCCACGTACCACAAACTGGGGGGCCTAAAAGTTGGGCCGGGCAGAAATTTCACCTGAACGCAGTGGACTGGGGTACCTTGGGGGTCTGGATCCTGAAGGATAGTACTGCCGGAGGATTTGAGGTCATCCTGTTGACCGACGAAATGAACGAGGAGAATGAACTGATATTTGACATTTTCGATGAGTTCGGGGCCAATGCCGACAGTAGCGAATTTACGTACGACAAGGTTTTTGTTGGCATCAGCAACCAGCATCGTGAATCTCGCGGGATTCGGGCCATATTGGCTACCGATGTGACTCCCCCGGAAATCGAACTCAGCCTGGTTCATAATATCATTTATCCCGAATTCGTTGCCTTTTATATCTGGACTAATGAACATCTCCATGAGGATGTGGGCATACCTGAGAACCCGGTGGTTAACGTGATTCGGGGAGCCGGTTTGGACGAGCGGATCGGTGTTTCATTATTCCATACGATTATGGATGGGAGCAATTATCTGGGCTCGATTTATTCGGGAGATCTCAAACTGAAGGGCGGTGAGCCTTTTATCCTCAAGTTGACTACCGTACAAGATATTGCTGGCAATGACGCTCTTCCGGAGTCTCTGACTGTTTCGGTGGGCAAAATAATCGCCAACTCCCGGCAGGTCATTCAATCCGAGGATGGGCGTTTGGCCCTGGCCCTGCCGGCAGATGGCCTGCGTGGCATACCGTACGTTACAATCAGCCAAGCGTCCCCAAAGGTAACAAGCTTATTGGGCCAGGTAAGCTTCGAGTATCTTGAAAACGCCCTCTCCCTTTATAGTATTGGGCCCGATGGTGCGCGAATTAACGGTGGGGCTGTCATTAGTTTGAAAGTGGATTCGGAGAATGCCGGCGGGCAGCAAATGGGACTATACCGTGTTCTGCCGTCCGGCTTGGAGCCTATTGCTTCGAGGTATGATCCCGGCGCCCGGAGCATCAGCGCCCAGATTGATGTGTTGGGGACCTACATGGTGGCTGATAATGCCGCCCTTCCTGCCGAGCTTGTCCCGGTACCGGAAAGATACTCACTGGTCCAGAATTATCCCAATCCATTTAATCCGGCCACTACTATAAGCTTCGGCCTGCCCGAACCCGGTTTCACCAGAGTGGAAGTATTCGATATTCTGGGCCGAACGGTACGGACCCTCGTTGATGGGTATTACGAGGCCGGCACCTACAAAGTGATTTGGGACGGCAAAGAAGGCCAGGGGAAGTCCGCGGGCAGTGGAGTTTATTTCTACTCCATCCATTCCAACGGCTTCACCGCCACCAGAAAAATGATATTGCTAAAATAGTTCCCGGGATGCTCTCCACAATTATGACGCAAATGAAAACCAGTAGACGACCGGCAAGGAATGGATGGCTGCGGCTATGCTTATTTTTTAGCGGAGTACTGATGTTCTCCAGTTGTGAGAGGCTGGTATCAGATGATATTCCCACAGACCCGGTAACTCTGGAGAGTTTAATTCAAGAGGGAATGGCGGCCTTTAAGGATGGTGACGCCGAATTAGCCATTGAGAAGTTTAACCAGGCGCTGGAGCGCGATGTTGACCCCGACAGTGCCATTGCGGCCTATCAAGGGTTGGGTTGGGCCTATAGCCGGGTAAATAAACCTAGCCTGGCAATTAACATGTTCAGCTTCATATTAAGTATCGAGTCGATCAATTCGGGCACGAATCCAGTCGTGGATACGGCGGATGTTGTGGCGATTTCAGCGCCCGTTGTGGCAATGCCTGCGCTAGCGGATACTTTCGGAATCGGCCGCTGGGTAATTACCCTAGCGAATGAGGATGACTATTTAATCAAAGTCACGCAGATATCATCATATAGTGCAGAACACAAACAGAAATTTCAAGTGGGCATAACCAATAATTTGATAGATGGAGGCACTGAGGCACTTGGTTTGGATAAGTCTCCCCTGAGCGATGCGGCGGGCTTAGGGGTAGCCAGTGCGACTTCCACTTCTTTGAGTTTCAACAGCGATACCTTGATCACCGCTGTCGATTCGATTGACCAGCTCAATGCGTATTCCGACTTCTTCCTGGATGTGGAGAATTGGGAAATTCGCATCAGACCAAGGTACTGGACCGTTAAGGGCCTCACAGCCAATTACTTGTATTTTGAGGACACATACCAAGTTAATAACTCTGACTTAAAAACCATTTCACTGGGTGAAACCCTGGATGATGGCGATGGCTCCTCCTTCCCAGTGACGGTCCCAGTTGCCTATCCTGGCGGCAAGACATTTTATGTTTCGGGACGCTTCTTTAATAAAACCGATGGCGGCACCGAAAATATGGCTGACGCATACGCCGGTCTTGCAGCGGCGAATTTCAGTAAAGGGGATTATGAGGCGGCTATCGAGGCTGGGAAGACTGCCATTTTAATAAACGAGTACCTCGCGGATGCGGATCCATCCTATGTTTACCAGCGGCAACTATTCGCAGGTGATGACGCCGTGGGGTTATGGGAGATATACTACCTGCTAGCAGCGGCCCATCTCGAGATAAAGGATTTCCGTAATGCCTTCGACTATTTAGAGAAACTTGGAGCAACCGCCCCAAATCCGCAAACATCTCCCAGGTATGCTTTTGACGCCCTGGTGATCCTGGGCTCAATCACGAAGGATCCGTTGTGGGCCCCACCACAAATCTGGTAATAGTAGGAAATTTCAAAGTGGCAAAATTTCATATTGACAATCGCTTTCCAGCATCGTACAATTCGGTGTGGCTGGAGTTTCGGAATTATACATCTCTAGTTCCAAGAATTAGATTTCTAACGGGTACCTTTATCTGGAAGTGCAGTTCGGGCGTAAGCCCGGAGGCGCTGGGTCGGAGTGTCCTGAGCAAATTTCATCATTAACCAATAGCCAACGAGAATAACGTATATGAAGACCAAATCACTATCAGTTCTGCTGACAGTAGCACTAATATTCTCAACATCGGCATTACTTGCCGGGGATAGGGTGGTTTTGCCAATCGACGGGCCTGTTCCTTATGAGTTCACTCCCAATTACAATAAACCCGGTGGCGTGGTTATCGGGCCGGCGGCGCCGCGGGCTTTCCACTATGGTGGCCGGCAAGCTGTCCGAGATAATAATGGCCGGCTGCATGTCGCTTGGGAGAGTCCGGGCGTTAAGTACGCATACGATCACAATTACTATGCCCATTCG
>JACZSB010000334.1 GCA_022574435.1 Fidelibacterota bacterium | reverse complement strand
TGTGCACCATCATAGCAGAGATCGGCGGAATGGTGATGTTAGCCCGCCTTGACTCCCCATCGGGCCGTTAAATTGGGTCCGTCAAATAGCGTAGCATGGGCTGGGAGCCGCGTGGTCACCCGGTTGAAGCTAAACCTGTTCAATGATTTTGGGAGACAGCGATGAATATACGATGGATATCGATACTGGTAATGGTTGCGGTGGTGGGCTGCGGCAAGGCGGGTAGTGGCGATCAGGCCACACCCACGGTGGATAAGGCTATTGCGGTAGTGGTGGCTACCGCCGGCAATTCCGTTAGTGGGGAGATCACCTTTCAGGCCACCGATCAGGGGATCAGGGTAACGGGTCGCCTGGAGGGGTTGACACCTGGTGAGCACGGCTTTCACATCCACCAGTACGGCGATTGCAGCGCGCCGGACGGCTCTTCCGCCGGGGGGCATTTCAACCCGGCCAATAGTGCTCACGCCAGCCCCACCAGTGCTGAGCGGCACGTGGGCGATCTAGGTAATATCACCGCTGATGAGCACGGTATTGTGGAGCTGGATATGGTGGATTCACAATTAGCTTTCAGTGGGCCGAATTCGATTATTGGCCGGGCCGTGGTAGTCCATGGTGGCCCGGACGACTTTACGTCCCAACCTTCGGGAGCCGCCGGTCCCCGGGTGGGATGTGGTGTGATCGGTATCGCCAGCAACTAGCCTGGCGGCTGGGCCAATGTCACCCTAAGCCACAAGTCCAGCGGCTCGGGACGGTGCCCGCCGGGCCTGCGGCCACCACGCCCCGGCCGCCCACCTGAGCCGCCGCGCCCACCGAGGCCGGGACCACCCCTGCCCGGCGGCCGCATACCCCCGGAGCGCCTGCTCCCAGCGCGGTTACCCCGACCAAATTCGGTGGTCTCCAGACCGATACCCAGGCGCTGGCTGTCAGCGGGTTGCAGGTCCAGCGGCCAATCTGGGCCGGCCTTTAGGGGGATTTTCAACTCGTAGCTCAATCCATCGCGATCAGCGGTGATCATCACCGCCAGATGGCCATCGCCAGCGGCAGGAAATACGCGGGTTTCACTTTTGCCGGGGCCAACGATCTCCACCTGGTCCAGGGCCAGGGCCGTTCGCTCCCAGAAGCGGCCCGGTTCGTCGGCGGGGTCCCACTGCCGCCGGGCGGAAGCACCCTGCCAGGGACCGATGGGAAACCTGATCCCCACCCGCTGCTTGCGCCCGCCTTGGGGGTCAAGCCAGACGGTAAAGCCCCCCATCATGATCATTCGCGACAGACCGGCCTCATTGATGGACAGGGCCAGGTATAGGTGGTCGGCATCGTTGGTGATCCCCACCGCCACCGGGGCGGGCTGCAGCGGGGTCAATCCGCCGGGCCAGTCGGTAAGCTCACCGTCAATTACCACAGTTTCGGTGCGCCAGACGCTGTCTACCTGCTTCGGCCGGCAGCCGGCGATTATTGCCAGGGCGGTGAGCAGGGCCAGGGGGCGAATTATCGGGGCACTCAGTGGCATGGGGCGGTCTCCTTTGCGGTCATTGACGCTACCAATGTAGACGCTGGGTGGGGCGGGAGGTTAAGGGCAGAAAAATGGTCCGGACCAGGGCTGGCCCAGTAGGTCTCACCGGTCCCCGGCCGGCTTATAGCCCACCAACGGGTCCAGGATCTTCCAGGCGGTCGAGTGGTACCCCGGCCGGGCGCCGGCATAAATCCGGGCCGCCCTGGCTTGTCCTTCGGGTGTGGCCTGTAGTGCGCGATATAGCGGTATCAGGAACTTGAGGCGTCCCACGTTCGTCAGGAATTCATCCAGCGTTGGGTAGGCCTCGCTATATTGATTGCGGATCGAGAGCCGGAGCCAATCGAACTTGATTTCGGCATTGCCGGTTTGAGTGAGCCGAAACCGGGAGTCCAGCTGTCCCAGGCGGTGCGCACCGATGTCGTCCGGCAGCTCTCGCAGGAACTGCAGCCAATGATGGGTAGTCCAGCCGGTGGTGTCCAGCTGGGCGGCCGGCAATCCAGTGGCGAACTCCGCCGCCTGCTGCCCGATGGCCTCCAGCACTGGCGAGTCAAAGTGTGGAAAGCGGGCCGGCAAGCCCGGTGAGTAGACCCAGCCCGCCACGTTCAAACTTTCCGCCAGCACCGGGTCCCCCTGGATCAGGTGGGCGTCGAGGTATTCCAGAAAACCATCAGTGGACATGCTCTGAAAGGCGAAGGCATCGAAATAGCCGGCCAGGAATTTATCCCAGCTTGCCCGGCCCAACTGCTGCTCAAGGTTGAGGAGGAAAAAGCGTCCCTTGTCATAGGCCATGCTGTTGAAACTGGAATCGGGATCGCGACCAATAAGGTCCAGTTTCAGCCTGCTGTCGGGATGGTCCCAGCCATAACGGTCGAGTTCCTCGTGCAGTTCGCCCAGCGCCAGGGTAGTGAGCATCTGCTCATATTCATGCCCATAGACCGCCTCCATGATGCGGTGCTCGAGATAGACCGTAAACCCTTCGTTCAGCCACAGGTCCTCCCAGCTGGCGTTGGTCACCAGGTTTCCGGACCAGGAATGGGCCAGCTCGTGGGCAATCAGGGCAGTCAGCGAACGGTCCCCGGCCAGTATGGTGGGGGTGGTGAAGGTCAGCCGGGGATTCTCCATGCCCCCCATGGGGAAACTGGGCGGCAGGACCAGCAGATCGTACCGGCCCCACTGATAATCGCCATACAGGGCCTCGGCCGCCGCTAGCATAACCTCGGTTTCGGCGAATTCGTAGGCGGCCTTATCGATCACCTCCGGCTCGGCGTAAACACCGGTGCGGGGCCCCAGCGATTGGAACTGTAGGTCGCCCACCGCCAGGGCCACCAGGTAGGACGGTATCGGTTGGGGCATGGTGAACTGGTAGACGCCATCATCCGACTTGGCCTGGGGGTTTTCGGCGCTCATGAGCGCCAGCAGTCCGGCCGGGACGGTGATGGTGGCCCGGTAGGGGAAACGGACCCCCGGCGTGTCCTGGCAGGGGAAAAAGGAGCGCGCCAGCACCGGCTGCGACTGGGTATACAGGAAGGGTGTTTTGCCACCGGCAGTCTGGGCCGGCTCCAGCCAATCCAGGGCGGAGCGCCCCGGCCGGGTGGAGTAGAAAACCACCACAGTTTTCGTGTGCGGCTGTAACTCGATGGTCAACGGTTGCCCCAGATATGGTTCGACCCTGCCTATTGAATAGGTAGCTTTTGAATCCCCCGGTTGCAGCACCACCCGCTCGATATTCAGGTTGTTTATGTCCAGGACCAGCTGCGTGGCCCCTGGGGCAACTTCTACATCCCAGGCCGCCGAGCCGTGGACTATGTGGCGCTCAAAATCGACGGTCAGGTCCAGGGCCAGCTCGGTCACCCTGGCTTCCCAGGGCCGGGAGAAGGAGTGGGGATCGTCGAAATTCGTAGCGTCGGTTAAGGTGGTCCGGTGGCAAGCTTGGCCGCCAATTATCAAAACAGTGAATAATACTTTAGTATAAATAGTTGTCACT
>JACZSB010000333.1 GCA_022574435.1 Fidelibacterota bacterium | reverse complement strand
GCATCCACAATCCTACATTGGTCCGAGATGGCAATAGCCTCGAATGGTGCGTCGAACAGCGTGCGGTAGCGTTCTTCGCTTTCCCGTAGCGCCGCCTCTGCCGCCTTGCGTTCGGATATGTCCTCCACCATGGCCCGACGCGCCTGGCCCCCCTTCTCGGGTTCCACCGACAGGCTCACCCACACGGAGCTGCCATCGGACCGGAGCATCTCCAGTTCTTCGCCATAGAAAGCCTCGCCTGCCGATACCCGCTCACTGATTTCCGCGACTTTCGGTTTTCCGTTCGGGGTGTCGGCATATAGATCCACGGCATTGCGGCCAATTATCTCGTCCCGTGAATAGCCAAGCAGTTCCTCGGCCCGCTTGTTCACATCTATGATTCTGCCCTGCTTGTCACCGGCAAAGTAGGCCAGGGGAATCGAGTGATATAGATTCCGCAGCCGCTCTTCATTCTCCTTTAGCGAGGCCTCAGCCGCCTTGCGCTTGGTGATGTCCCGGGCAATCCCCAATACTGCACGAGTATGATTTATCATCACGGGGAAGGTGCTTATTTCCACGGAGCGACTACCTCCATCCTTCTGGGTCAGCACGATCTCGTCGGGCCCCGTAGGTCGACCCAACACGTTCTTAGCCAATAGTAGCGCGGCTTTGGGTATCTGCAGTGCAGATAGCAACCCAAGCTTCAGGAAGCTTTTTCCAATGAGTTCCTCCCGCTTGTATCCTATCAGGTCCTCTGCTGCCAGGTTGCCGTCTAGGAATACACCCTTCAGATCATGCAGATACATGCCGTCCGGGGCGTGCTCAAAGATCGCCTTAAAACGTTCCTCGCTCTCCCGTAGCGCCGCCTCCGCCGCCTTGCGCTCGGATATGTCACGGAAATACCAAATACGCCCGTGGTTAGTCCCCTCGGCGTCGATCAGGGGCGCTGAATAGCGGTCGAAGGTCCGCCCATCCTTCAACTCGATTTCGTCTCGGATCTTTTCCTCCGGATGGGCATACAGGTAGTCCACTTGCTCCTTGAACTCCTGGGGATTGCGAAGCTGCTTCGCGGCATATTTCAGTAACAGGGCCTGGTCCCGGGCCTCCCAGATACGTTTCGGGATGCCCCACAGCTCCCGCATCCTGTCGTTGGCCGAGACCACCTTGCCCCGGGCGTCCACAACCAGGGTACCATCAATAGAGGCTTGGTTTTGGGCCTCCAGCCGAGCGGACTTGACGCGCAGTTCGCCCAGTTCCTCGATCAGTATCGCTTTGGATTGCTGGTTGTCATTCATTTCCGGCCCAATTGTCAGCGAGTGGGCTTCCATCTGCGGGTGCCGCCGCGCTTCCCCGGGGTAAATAGATCGGCTTGAAATTTACTAGACTTCCAGCCTGTTTTCAACGCCTCCCTGGCCCTGTGGATTGCTGATGACCGGCCTACGGATCACCCCCAACGCAAGTAGTTATAGGTTAATAGCCCGGTGTCCAGGCCTGAATATTGGACTGCTTGTCCGGGAGGAAAGGTTTGCGGCTGGGCCGCCTAGTTAGTCTTGGAACATATCACTTGCGTCGGTTACTGACCATCTCAGGTTATAGCCCAGCCGATCCAGCCCGTGCAGCAGCTTTGGGGGGTAAATCACAGTGTTCCCGCTCGTAATTGGTGAAGTCGTCTGCCGGCGGTGGTTGGGCGGCCCGTTGGTAACGATGACCAGAAGTTGCCATTTGGCCGTTGGTCTCGTCCTCATCTCACAATCTTAAAATTGAAAATGGGGTTTGGCATCGCCCCAAATAGCCGCAACCAGAGGGGCAGCACCATCTCGACGCCCCGGGCGGTGCTGATGTCGCCCAGGTCGATGATATCTTCCCAACCGAAACTTTTTAATAGTTCGACGACTTTGGCCTTGGCTGCAGCTTCATTACCACTCACGAAAATTGTGTGAGCGCCGTCGGCGAGCATTGCGGGGTTCACCATTAGGCGGGCGTTCAGGGTATTGAGGGTCTTGACCACTTTGACCGCCGGAAAGGCCCGTTGAATCTGTTCACCCAGCGAATCGGTGTTGCACACGGACAGCGTAGGTGGCATGCCCGTTGAAAAATCGAGTGGATTAGAAATATCTACGAGCACTTTGCCGTTGAGGTTGGCTTCCCCGGCCAGTTTGAGCACCTCCAGCGAAACCGCGCCCGCTGTACAGTTAAACAGCAGCTCGCCGTGGCCTGCTGCCTTGGCAAACGTACCCAACTTGACCTTGGGGTGCCGCTTCTGCCACGTGCTGAAGGGCGGGTTGCCCATGGCATCGGAGGCAGTACGCGCCATAGTCTCGGCCACGTTGCGCGTGCCGACCATCACTGCCTGGCCCGACTCGCCCAGCCGGCCTGCTATTGCTCGACCCACCGTGCCGGTTCCCAGAATGCCGATGTTCATGATGTTCCCCTTTGAATAGTCATACTCCTGGTGGATTTCTTAGCCCCCTAAAGTTATCCCTTAACGGCGCACCATCGTATCCGCTCCAGCGAGTGGTTAAATGGAGCAATGGGCATTGGTTTTTAGCCTTTTAACAATCCGGGTAAAAACTAGGCGAGCCAATATGCGTTTCCATCGATTGGTTCACGCTTCCTCAGAAATATCCCTACGAAGAGCAAACCGGGCCCTGTCCAGGGATGAAGATGGAGCCCAGCCAAGGCTTAATACCCTCGAATCGGTTTACTGTTGAACTACCTACTTACTTATAAGTAAGTTAGAGAATGCACACCAAACCTCCAAATCATGCTCTGGCTAATACTCGGGCAGCTATTCTCGATCTAGCTGAACGGCTTCTGCAGGAAAAAGGCTACAATGCGTTTAGCTACAAGGACATATCCAGCCCCTTAGGTATTAAAAACGCCGCTGTGCACTATCACTTTCCCACTAAAACGGCATTGGGAGTGGCCACTTTGCGGCGCTATCGGGAGCGGTTTCAGGAGTATATTCAGGGATTCGAACAATCGGATGCTGATCCGTTAATGAAGCTCAACGGATATATCGCCATCCAAATTGACCATCTGCGCAATGGCTATCGCATTTGCCCGTTAGGCATTCTCGAAGCCGAATATAACACTATTCCGTCCGAGTTGCGCGCTGAAGCCCAAGCTCTTGAGAAGGAAATCTGGTTTTGGGTGCGGGGTACGCTGGCAGCGGGGCGGGAGCAGAATATTTTTCATTTTATGGGGACCAGCGAGGACAAAGCTTGTCTTATTTCGGCCGCTTTACAGGGGGCCCTACAAATGGCGCGCACCGCAGGACAAAGTGCATTCTTCGCCATCGTCCGCCAACTAAAACGGGACCTGGGACTGAAGGAATAATTTGCCCTCAAGATTGAATCAACCGATCAAGGAAATTCAATGACAATAAAATCTTCATTTACTGCCACCGATCCACCCGTTACAAAGTTGCCCGGGCAACCTGCCAATCTCAGGCTATCACCGGGGGCTCGGCTGCTACGGAGCGGTTTTCACTACCTGGGCCTAAGGATGCCTAGCCTCACTGCCCGC
>JACZSB010000332.1 GCA_022574435.1 Fidelibacterota bacterium | reverse complement strand
CGGTATCGATGGAAGCACAGTCCAGGGCGCCGCTGAGTCTGATGGATGGATTTTCGCCGACGTTGAGCACGCCATCGGAGGGTTCCGGAGTGCCAAGAACCAATAGCGTCCTGCGATCGATGCGGCCATGAATTGTACTGCTGTAAGTCACGCCTTCGTTACCGCCGTCGCTAACCGCGCGTAATTCATATTTACCATCGGGCAGGTCAGAAACATCCCAATCTGCGACAATATAATCCGCAGGCAGTTCACGATAAGGGATTTCAAAAACCGTTAGCCACGCTTGTAACGGCTGCCGGTATTGAAGTTTAATGTTTTCAAGGTATTCATTATAGGGATCATAATCATTGATAATGATGGGAACGGATTCCTGGTCGCTGCTGCCCACGCTCCAACCGCTATTTGGGTAAAGGAGATTCAAATTACTCAAGGAACTGCTAAAATGTGCGGAAAAAGTGACGGTATCAGCAATGGTCAGCTCTCCTCTGGCCAGCCATTCGTCGTATTCACACGGTGGGGCTAACATCAATTGCAGATTCTCATAGTCGAAGGCGAGCGGTCCCCGTTCCACGGTCAAGGTAGCAGTGTAGGCCGAATCTCCGGCCGGAATGAAATAGGAGAGTGCATTACCCATCGGCACGCCCCCGACCCTTATAATGGCACCATCGGGATTGCTGAGCTGAATGACCCGCAGATCATATGCCCGGGCTTCGCCGCTTTCGCTGGTATTGCCTAAAGATAGAATAAACGTCGCCGGCTCATCGGGCGGAATGTCTTGCTGAATAAACGTGTCAATGGTTAATTGCACGCCGTCCCGTGGCTGCGTGCCGGGCTCCCACGGGCAACTGCTTGTACCTGCTTTCAGTTCAAACACCGGCCCATAGCGGTCCTTTTTTATATCGACGCTGAAAAAGTCTCCGATATCGTCGTCTCCCAAGCTGTATCCCAGGGTAGTTTCCTGGGAATTTGTGATATCAGTCGTTGCTCTTGTGGTTATTTGAAATCTCGTTTGGAAACCTAACTCCGATTGAACGCCGGCAATCACAGTCCCAAGGCCAATAGCTCCCTCCCCCTCAATGAATGTAGTAAATTCTATTGTGGCAGCCGTCTCCTCGGCCACTGTGGAGGTGTAGGTGGTCTGGGTCTCGCCGCTAAAAGAGAGGTTGCGCTCAAACTTTGCATTCTCCTTCAATGTGTCATTCAACGCAAGGGCCTGCCGCCAAACCTCAATAGCGGCATTGAAAAACGCAGTTGAGTCAGGTTTCAGAATGGTCAGTAGTTGTAATTGGGGAATGACGGTGTTTCTGATATGATCCTCGGTGTAGATGTAGGTGGTTTCAAACCCTAGACTATCCAATGCCAGCGAGGTATCCCGAACCACCTGACAGGAGGATTTGTCATAATCGATCACATCGGTCAGGGCGAGCAATTGGTTCAGGGAGGCGCCGAAAAAGACATCGCCCTTTGAAGTTTGGAATTCTTTCGTGGCGGTTAACGTTGTGGTGATCACCCCGGCTAAGGCTCCGCCACCACCAATTAATCCACTGGCCCTCACAATAGTGTACCCACCAACGTTCCCTTGCGGTAAGCCCGCCGGCGTATCAGGAGTGCTAAGTATAGCCCCTATTCCTATATCGATAAATCCCCCAACGCCGGCAGTTGCTTCGGCGGCTAAGGAAAAACTAGTGATTAACGAGCTGCCTTCAGACTGGAAGCTGTAACTTTCGTCGCCGGGAGGATGTCGCAAAACCATCAAAGGCAGTTCCGGTGTGGTGCTCGCAAAAGTACCCGTCCGCTTTCGGTGGCCCGTGACCAGTACCCATTGATCCAGGGAGGCCGTCTGACCGTCCACGTCCGCGGTCACCTGCAGCAATTTCTGATACGGATGCGCGCCGCCGCCCAGGATATTCGGTTCGCCAGCGATTAGGCTATATTGGGCTCGGCCGTTCTTCAGTTCCAGCGTTACCGGCTGTGCCGGGTTACCACCGATATCGTCGAAGATAGAGACGGTTCCGTTAGCTACAAGGCAGACTTGACCTTCGTATTCCTCCAATACTTCGATCAAAAGCAAATAGTCTTTAAACTGCTGCATGATGGGTATGCTATCGCAGGTTGTTTCTTCAGGGAATATGGAAAGCTGGATGATCGGCGGAGGATGATAGATGAAATTCTGACGCTGGTCCTCCCGGCTTAAATCGACCGTTACAGGAGAGAAATATTCCAGAATCGCGCTGGAATCCGCATTGTCGATTTGGATTAGCTCAACCGAATATTCTTGCGCCGGGAATAAGGGACGAAGATTGCCGTTGAAATCGGTTACAATCGTGGTGTCAAGACAAGCCGGGTTGGCAGAGCTTGTGATTCGGATTTGTGCGGTTCCCAGTCCTGCGATACATCCGCCTCTCACTTTACCGAACAGTTTGCGGCTTTCGGTATCCCAGAATTGCAGGCCATCTACATCTTCTGTAATGGTTAGGCTGATATCGTGCGGCTGAAACAAGTGAGCATAGCCCGAATCGCCAAATGTTGGAGTGATGGTATACTCTTGATCGGGTTCCTCTATGGCGAGAGCAAATTTCCCCTCGGCATCGGTAAGAACCTCGGTAGCCTGCCCGTTTAGAAAGATCTCCACACCCTCGACCCCACACAAGGTGCCGGCAAATTGTATCTGGCCCTTCACTGAAAACGTGGTGGTATCGGTAAAGCTGACGGTCCGCCCGCCAGCGGTTTCTAAGTACAGGTCTGTAAATTCCGGATCGAAACCGTGCCTTTCCTTGTCTGGCGTCACCCTGAATTGCCGCCCTTCATCATAATACATATTTCGAATATCATAGTCTCCGTTGACATCGGTGACGGCACGGTGCTTGACATCGGGCGTGTCGCTGCTCCAGCCGGCCCCGATAATCTTGCCATGATGACCACCTCCGTGGGTATAATCCGCGGCCAGGGTCTCACCGGACCTGGTGGAATCATCAAAGGTCCAGTACCCCACTAATCCCGGCTCATTGCCTTGCAGCAAGCGATACATATCCGTTTTGATAGCCGGGCCAGTACGCGCAATATTCCAGAGACGCACTTCGTCGATCTCGCCATCAAACGGCTGCTTCACTTTTCCAAACTGCCTATATGCCCCGATGGCAAGGGTATTGGTTGTCGTAATACGCCTAACATCGGAAGCCTGCTCTTTAGCAATCCCGTCGATGAAAAATTGGGCGCTATCGCCGTAAACGACGACAGCCACATGTCGCCAATCATTGCTGTTCACGGTCGATTCACTCTGAAATCGGCTCCGAGAGCTGCCATCCCATTCCGCATACACTAACTTCCCATCCGACACCTTAAACTCTATGGTGTGGTTGCTATCGGTATGACCCCATGCCAGGATTTGCTGATCACTGTCTGAAGAAGTTTTAACCCATGCGGAGATGGTCGTTTCATTGGTTTTCGGGATGTGTGGAATTTGTACATAATCATCCTTGCCGTCAAAGTCCAGCGCAGTGATCAGAGCAC
>JACZSB010000041.1 GCA_022574435.1 Fidelibacterota bacterium | reverse complement strand
CGTCAAAGGAGACCGGCTCCGCGGCTGCTTGGCCGCCGGGAGCCGGATCATCCAGGCCGAAGGGATTGTTGAAATAGGAACCGTCAAGGGAAATATTGTTATAGAGCCAGTTGCGGCCGCCAAAACTGAAATTGCCGTCACTGCGCGGATCAAGACGTGTCAGGTCACGGGTGCTGCGCTTGATGGACGGCATCATCGTGACGGTCTCGCCGCTCACGGTTGTGGCTGCACCGGTGCGATCAGCATTCAGCACATCACTCACGATACCGACGACCTCAACCCTTTCCAATGCGATAGCTTCAGTCGACAGGGTGAAGTGCAGATCGGTCCCCACCCCAAGATTAAGGTAGATATCCGATTGGGTCTGGGTCTCATAACCAATGTAGGAGACTGTGATCGAGTATGGACCGCCTACTTTCAGGTTGATGATATCGTAGTTCCCACTCTCACGACCGACGGCACCATACTGGGTGCCGCTGGGCTCATGCACCAACACAACATTTGCTCCCGGCAGCGGACTACCGTCACTGGCTGTGATAATACCGCTCAATTCGGCTGTGGTTACACCCTGAGCCAGCAGGCTGGTGGTTGCCAAGATCATAGAGAAAAGGGCTAATAGTAAGTACTTGATTCGGTTCATTGCAGCCTCGCCGGTTGAGTATTACAGTTCAAAGCGAAAAAGTAAAAGTAGTTTTTAGGAGCATATAATCCTGATTGAATGTAACACTTGAAATATATATAAGAAACAGTTAAATGAAGCGCCTTCAGCATGAAACCCTATAGCACGATACAGACCAATTCCTTCGCTGCGCCCAGGCTAAAACGTGGCTATCAACCCGGCCAAATATGGATATTGGGAATTGAACAAAATATGAATACAACCTGTACCGCAGAGGCATAACCCCGGCCCAAAGTGCTTTGCGGGAGTTTGATCAAATATTTACTGTGAAGGCTAAATTATATTATGTACATTCCGCCCAACCACTAACGTGAAAAGAGAGGTTATTATGAACTTGAAGGTCATCTTCTACGTTTACGGGGGCTATAATCTTCTGTTAGGCCTATCCTTCGTGCTGATGCCGGCTGTCGTGATGCAAGGCGCCGGTATCACCCCTACAAGTGATCTGGTTGTCACTCAACAGATCTGGGGGGCCGCTTTAATGGGGATCGGCTTGATCGCTTTAACCCTGCGAGGGGCTGATGGGAACGATGCCTTAAGGGAAACGGCCAGATCTTTCATCATTGTCTGTTTACTGGTGGTGGGTATTACTGTTTACCACCTGGCTATAGGCTATGCCGGGCCACCGATATTCATGAATATCACTATCAACGCCCTGGCCGCTGGCGGAATCTTCATGAAGACTAAATAGCTATCTATATAAATAGTAGGGGCCATTCGGTTGCTAGTATATGGACTGGATCGGTGACTATCCAACAAGCCGTTCAGCCCCGCTGGAGGTCTGCGGTGTAGGCAGAACCATTATTGCGGCATAAGGAGACAAGCTATGGATGAACCCGAAAAGAACATGAACCAGGATCACGCGGATATCCCGATTCCACCACCGATCATCTATCTCGCGGCCTTGGGGCTGGGGGCCGTCATGCACTACCTGATATGGCCCTTGCCGCTCACTTTACCCGACATCGGTTCGATTGCCGGTGAGAGGTTGCGAACAGGGCTGGGAATCCTGCTCGTGGTGATTGGAGTGTTTGGAAGCGGGTTCACAGCTAGCCGGTTCAAACTCATAGGAGATAGCCCCTCGCCTACCAAACCAACATCCGCTATCATCACCACTGGACCGTACAGCATCTCTCGTAACCCCCTGTATCTGTTTGTTGCGGTAGTCTACCTGGGAATTGGTCTTAGCCTGGGTAGCCTGTGGATCATCATAATGTTCATACCGTTAATATACCTGGTGCAACGTCTGGCGATTATCCCGGAGGAACAATACCTGGAAAGCAAATTCGGGGACCAGTATTTAGATTACAAAGCAGCGGTTCGGCGCTGGATCTAACCGCTATCCTGGCCATACGCCAGGCTTCCATCAGCAGGCCCGCAGGTTGGCGTAGCTAGGCCAATCCCTTCGCCAGCCGGTCGTTCCACGATTCCTTGCCGGCCGAGGTGGGTACTTCCTCCATGGTGATGCACCCGGGCACCGGACAGACCAGCTTGCACAGGTTACAGCCTATGCACTCCTGCTCATCGACGAACGGCACGTGGGTATCGGCGCCCCCCCCGTTCTGGTGCCAAATGGGCGGCTGGACTACGTCCCGCGGATGGGCGCCGTGATCGGGCTCGCCATGGTAGGCGGAGCAGGGACCCTGGTCGGTATGGATACACTGGTGGGCTCCATCCAGGCAGGCCACATAGCATAGTTGGCAGCCGATACAAGTTTCTGAATCGATTTTGGCTATCACGTTGTAATTGAGATCCAACTCGCCCCATTCGGTAAAACCGGGTAGCGCCTTACCGACCAAGTCGGTGACCGAGGCCAGCCCCCCGGCATCCAGGTAGTAGTTCAGCCCTTCGATCATGTCCTCCACGATGCGGTAGCCCTCGTGCATCACCGCTGTGCACACCTGCACGCTGGTGGCGCCCAGGGCCAAAAACTCGGCCGCATCGCGCCAGTCGGAGATACCACCGATGGCGGAGATGGGGATGGTGACCCCGGGATCACGGGCCAGGGCCCCCACCATGTGCAGTGCGATGGGCTTCACGGCCGGTCCGCAATAGCCGCCCTGAGAGCTCTGGGACCCCACGGTGGGCATGGGAATCAGGGTGTCGAGGTTCACGCCGATGATCGATTTGATAGTGTTGATCAAAGAGAGGCCGTCGGCGCCCCCTTCCACGGCAGCTTTACCGGGAACCAGGATGTCACCGACATTGGGGGTGAGCTTCACCAGTACCGGCACCTGGGCATACTCCTTGACCCACGAGGTAATTTCCGCCAAAACTCGCGGCTCCTGGCCTACGGCGCTGCCCATGCCCCGTTCGCACATACCGTGGGGGCAGCCGAAATTCAGCTCCAGGCCGTCGGCCCCGGCGTCTTCCGAGCGCTTGATAATATCGCGCCACTGCTCCTTGGTCTCCACCATCAGTGAGGCGATCAGGGCGTGGTGGGGATAGGCCTTTTTCACGGCGTACATTTCCTTGAGATTCGTCTCCAGCGGCCGGTCGGTGATCAGCTCGATATTGTTCAGCCCCATCATCCGGGCGCCGGCATAATCGATGGCGCCCAGCCGGGAGGATACATTGACTATCGGCTCACCCAAGGTTTTCCAGACCGCGCCTCCCCAGCCGGCGTCAAAGGCCCGCATGACCTGTTCGCCGCTGTTAGTGGGCGGCCCGGAACCGAGCCAAAAGGGGTTGGGGCTTTTGATGCCACACATTTCGATGGATAGATCCGCCATTACCAGCCTCTACTCTTTTTCAATGTTTTCAGAATCGCTGGACCCGCTACTAGGCCAATTCCGGGGCAATGTCCCAGCTGCGCAACATGGCAAATGCCGCTTCACGACCATCCGTGGCGGCATTAACCACTTCCTGGCCCCCGTTGATGCAATCGCCGCCGGCATACACCTTGGAGTGGCCGGTGCGCCGGGTCTGGGGATCCACCACCATACGGCCCTTTTCATCCACTTCGATTCCATCGGCCAAATGAACGGCGTGCTTTTCCTGGCCGATGGCCACCACCACCCAGTCACAGGGATAATCGGTGGCCACTCCCGATGCGGTGGAGGTCGCCCTGAAAGCAGTTACCCGGCCCCCATCCCTGATCACTGCGGTGGGCGTGAGACGTTCGAGCAGCCGCACACCATACTTCCGGGCGCCCTGCAGCTCATGCCCATAGCCGGGCATCTCCCCCACCGTGCGGCGATAGAGCATCTTCACATCCGGCACCCCCAGCATGGCCAGTTCGCGGGCAATATCGATGGCCGTGTTACCGCCGCCAATCACCACTATAGCCTGAACATCATCCGGGAGCTCGAAGGCCGGGTCATTCTTGATTTTCCTGATCAGGCCGGACCCACCCCACACCCCCGGGCCGTCTTCACCCGGGATGCCCAACGCTTTGTCGGCACCCAGCCCCACCCCGATAAATACTGCGTCGTACTGTTTGATCAACTGGTCAAGTTCAATATCCCGGCCGACTTGGACGCCGGTTTTGAGCTGGACGCCGTTCCTCAGCAGCCACTTTGCTTCGGCCAAGGCAGCTTCCGATTGCAGTTTATAGGGAGCCACTCCGGTCAAATTGAGGCCGCCGGGCCGGTCGTCTTTTTCATAGATCACCGCAGTGACCCCTTCCAGCACCAGGTGGGCGGCACAGGCCAGGGCAGCCGGCCCGGCGCCCACCAGCGCGACCCGCTTGCCGATTGCTGCCTTGGGCGTGAATAAATCCCAGTCGGCGCGACTTTCCGCTTCCAACGTTTCATCCGTGGCATAGCGCTGCAGACGCCCTATCCGTATGGGCTGCTCGTTTAAATCATTTAGGACACAGGCCCCCACGCAGAGCACGTCCACGGGGCAGACCCGGGCGGTGGAGACGCCCAGCATGTTGGATTTGAAAATGGTCTTGGCGCTGCCCCGGATATTGCCGGTGGCGATCTTCTTGATGAAGGCCGGGATGTCGATGCCGGCGGGACAGGCCTTGATGCAGGGCGCGTCGTAGCAATAGAGGCAGCGGTTGGCCTCGATGACCGCTTCGGCGTCGCTGAAGGCCGGTTTAGCATCGGCAAATTGGAATTCCGCCCGATCGTCCGGTAACGCTTTCCAGGCTGGCTGCTCAACACTCATAACCGATCCCTTGAGACGGTTAACACCGCCGCCTTAGACTCCCATGGCCGCGAAAGACTGATCCATTATGCCAACGGCTTCCTGCACTTCGTCTTTGGTGATATTTAGCGCCGGTGCGATGCGCAGGACGTTGCCATATAGCCCACCGCGGCCCAGCAACAGCCCCCGCTCCTTGGTCTGCTCCATGAGCTGGTTCGCAGCATCGGAATTGGGAGTCCGGTCCCCGGCAGTCTCATCCACCACCAGCTCGATGGCCTGCATGAGCCCCATCCCGCGCACCTCGCCGATCACCTTGGGATACTTCTGCTGCAGGCGAACCAGCCCCTCCCGCAGCACCGCACCCATGGCCTGGGCATTATCCGCCAGTTTATCCCGCAGGATCACGTCGATGGTGGCGCCGGCGGCGGCGCAGCTCACCGGGTTGCCGCCGAAAGTGGAGATGGAGTTCTTGGTGAGCGAATCGGCGATCTCGGCCGTGGTGATTACCGCCCCCAGGGGCAGGCCGTTGGCGATCCCCTTGGCAACAGTGATCATGTCCGGCACGACCCCATACTGCTCGATGCCCCACATCTGGCCGGTGCGCCCGAAACCGGTCTGCACCTCGTCGGAGATGAAGATGCCGCCATATTTACGGACGATTTCAGCCACGATCACAAAATATTCCTGGGGGGGAGTAATGAAACCGCCCACACCCATAATCGGTTCCACCAGTATGCCCGCCACCTGGCCGGTGGTGGTGGTCTGGATCAATTCCTCCACGTCCTGGGCGCAGGCCACGCCGCAATCGGGATAGGTCAGCTTTAGGGGGCATCGATAACAGTAGGGGGCCAGCGCGTGTTTGATGGCCGGCGCCTGAGTGGGCATGGCCCGCCAGGCGGCATGGGCGGTCAACGATTGGGCCAGCAGCGACCGGCCCGAGTAGCCGTGGCGCAGGGCGATCAACTCGAAATTGCCCGTGAAAATCTGGGCCATCATGACGGCGGTTTCATCGGCTTCGGTGCCCGAGGCGGTGAAAAAACACTTTTCCAGTTCACCAGGCGTGAGCTTCGCCAGCTTCTCGGCCAGTTCCACAATCGGCAGGGTGGGATAGAGAGTTGAGGTATGGCTCAGCTGTTTCACCTGGGCCGTCACCGCCCGGTTAACCTCCTCATTGGCGTGGCCCACCGATACGGTCAGGATACCCGCGAAGAAATCCAGATAGGTGCGGCCATCCAGGTCGGTTACCCGGGCCCCCCGGCCCTCAACGATAACTACCGACTCCTGGTAGTAATTCTTAACAGCCGGGAACAGGTACTTACGGTGCTTCCGGCGAACGTCTGCACTATTCATTCAAATACTCCCATTTGGTCAAGCAGTGTGCCGGTATCATGGCGCTGTCAGCAGCCCATAGGACTCGGGCCGGCGATCGCGGTAGAACTGCCAGACCGATCTGACCTCATCGATCAGGTCCAGATCGAGGTCGGCTATCAACAGTTCGTCCTGGTCCTCCGAGGCGGTGGCTACGAATTGCCCCCTGGGATCGACGAAATACGAACTGCCGTAGAATTGGCCCAGGTCCCACGGCTTTTCGGTCCCCACCCGGTTAATGCACCCCATGAAGTAACCGTTGGCCACGGCGTGGGCCGGCTGCTCCAATTTCCAGAGGTATTGTGATAATCCCGCTACCGTAGCCGACGGATTATATACGATTTCGGCCCCGTTGAGCCCCAGCGCCCGGGCACCCTCTGGGAAGTGGCGATCGTAGCAGATATAGACCCCCACCTTGGCGTAACGGGTCTCAAACACGGGATAGCCCAGGTTCCCCGGGCGGAAGAAAAACTTCTCCCAGAAGCCCGAGGTATGGGGAATGTGATGCTTGCGGTATTTGCCCAGCAGAGTACCATCGGCGTCGATCACTGCGGCGGTATTGTACAGCACACCGGGCTGTTCCTTTTCGTAGATCGGCACGATCATCACCATTTGATGTTTGCGGGCCAGCTCCTGCATGCGCTCTACCGTGGGCCCCGGGATCGGTTCGGCCGCGGCATACCAATCACTGTCCTGGCCGGGACAAAAATAGGGGGTGCTGAATATCTCCTGGAGACATAGTATTTGGACCCCTTGGCTGGCGGCCTCCTCAATAAAGGGGATATGCTTGTTGATCATGGCCTCTTTGATTTCAGCGATAGTGCCGTCACCCTCGGACAGCGGCACGCTCATCTGGATCAGGCCCGATTTGACAATTCTAGGCACTGCATCCTCCTCTATGTTGGTTCAAGTCTTCATCTTAAGATTAGGCAAATTCAGGAAGCTGGGCTTGGCGCTTTCCAATATTAAACGAGCGTTGCCGGCCCTTTTTCATCAGCACCTTACAAGTGCTCCGATTTAGTTTTGCCTTAACATGCTTCGTCAAGCTCAGCATGCAAATCTTCGTATTCAAAATACATCTTGCCCAATTGCGCTGCGAGAGCCTCAGCGCGACGTATGTCATTTATATTCTCATGTTTATGTTGCCACCTTGAGGTCCTCAAAGGGTGAGTGCTAATCAAAATCATGAAAGTGTTCGTAGCTGCGACTAAATCCGAGAACTATCTAATTTAATCCAGCCCCGAAAAGTAGCCCCGTTTTAAAAATTGGCCATCACCCTTCTGCCCCACGTACTCACAATCCTTGACGATTATTTTCCCCCGGGAAATGACGGTCTCGGGGAACCCTTCCACGGCAAAACCCTCGTAGGCGCTGTAATCCACATTCATGTGGTGGGTCACCGGGTTGTCCACACTGATGGTCTCCTTGCGCCGGGGATTAAAGATCACCAGGTCGGCGTCGCTGCCCAGGGCTATAGTCCCTTTTTTCGGGAACAGCCCGAACAGTTTTGCGGCGGCGGTGGAGATCAACTCGACAAACTTATTCAGGCTGATGCGCCCCTGGCCCACACCCCCCGTGTAAACCATCGCCAGGCGGTTTTCCACGCCCGGCCCACCGTTGGGGATCTTGGTAAAATCGTCTTTCCCCAGAGTTTTCTGGTCCTTAAAGCGGAATGAGCAATGGTCGGTGGCCACAGCCTGGAGATCACCGGACTGCAATCCCCGCCAAAGCACCTCCTGGTTCCATTGCTCCCTGATGGGCGGCGACATGACGTACTTGGCCCCCTCGAATCCGTCCTGCTCGTAGTGGGAATGGTCCAGGAACAGGTATTGGGGACAGGTCTCGGCGAAGGCCCGGACACCGCGATTGCGGGCTATCACCAACTGCTCCAGGGCGTCGGCTGATGAAAGGTGGACGATATACACGGGGGCCTCGGCCTGCTGGGCGATGGCGGTGACCCGCTGGACCGCCTCGGCCTCCATCAGTGTGGGCCGGCTCAGGGCGTGCCATTTAGGAGCGGTGCGGCCTTCCTGCAAGGCCTGCTTCACGATCTCGTCGATAACTATGCCGTTCTCGGCGTGCATGCAGATCAGAGTGCCATCCTCGCCGGCCCGGCGCATGACCCGGTAAATGGTGCCGTCATCCACGTAGAGCACGCCGGGATAGGCCGTAAACAGTTTAAAGGAGGTGATGCCCTCGTCGGCCAAGGTGCGCAAATCATCGAGGCGGCCATCCTCGATGTCGGTGATGATCATATGAAAGCCATAATCGATGGCGGTGTTTCCCGCGGCCTTTTTATGCCAGGTCTCCAGCCCCTCCAGGGCGGAATGGCCCTTGGTCTGGATGGCGAAATCGATCAGGGTGGTAGTCCCGCCGTGGGCCGCCGCCCGGGTCCCGGTCTCGAAGTTATCCGCGGTCACCGTACCGCCGAACGGCATGTCCATATGGGTATGGGGATCCACGCCCCCGGGGAAAACATACCGCTCCTGAGCGTCGACCACCTGGTCAGCCTCCATCTTGAGCTGCTGGCCGATGAGCGTGATGGTATCCCGCTCAACAAAAATATCGGCCCGGTAGTCGTCCACAGCCGTAATGATCCGTCCGTTTTTTACCAGTAGTGACATGCAGTGCTCCCAATCATAGCTAAATTTAGTCTACCTGGCCCGACGGAAACAGGCGATTCAGGCCGAAGTGGGCCAGCCCGGCCACCAGCAGGCTGACGAACCAGGCGTAACTATACAGGCCGCTGAAAAATGGCGCCACGGCGATAGACCCGCCCGAAGCCTGGGCCAGGAACCCGGGCACATTGAGGGAGACGCCCAGGCCGACGGCCACCAGCGCCCGCCAGTTGAAACCGCTGCCGCCGAACGAATACTCCCCGTCACGCAGGTACAGATCATCGATTTTCAGCCGGCCCCGGCGCAGCAGGTAGTAATCGACGATCATCACCCCGGCGATGGAGCCCAACAGGCCGCTGTATCCCACCAGCCAGGTGAAGATGTACTGATTGAAATCGCTGAGCAGTTTCCAGGGGAAGATCAGGATACCGATCACACCGGTGATCAGCCCGCCCCTTTTGAAGGAGATGTAACGCGGCGCCAGGTTCGAGAAATCGTTGGACGGCGATACCACATTGGCGGCGATGTTGGTGGAGAGGGTGGCCAAGGTGAGGGCGAACAGCGAGAAGGCCACCACCAGTTTGCTGGGGAAGCGGCTCAGCAGCGCCACCGGGTCCCAGATGGTCTCCCCGAATATGACCACCGTGGCACAGGTCACGGCAATGCCGATGAATGAAAACAGGGCCATGGTGGTGGGCAGTCCCACCAGTTGCCCCAGCATCTGGTCCCGCTGGCTGTGGGCATAACGGGTGAAATCGGGGATGTTGAGCGACAGGGTGGCCCAGAAGCCCACCATGCCGGTGAGGCTGGGCCAGAAAATCGCCCAGAAATTGAAGTCGCCGGGCAGATCGCCCCGCACCTGGGCCACGGTGGCATCCGATAGTATGACGGCAAACCCGCCGCCCTCGCTCACCGCCCACCACAGCAGCCCCAGGCCAATGAGCAACAGGAACGGCGCGGCCAACGTCTCCAGCCACTTGATGCTCTCGATACCGGCCATGATAACCGCGATATTAATGGCCCAGAAAAACATAAAACTGCCCAGCTGGCCCCACGATAGACCGATTATCGGCAGCATGTCCCCCGGACCAGCCGGAATGAAGCCAAAAACGATGGCCAGCAGGTTATAGATGGCCGAGCCGCCGATCCAGGTCTGGATGCCGAACCAGCCACAGGCCACCAGCGCCCGCATCAGGGCCGGGACGTTGGCCCCCAGGATGCCGAATGACGACCGCAGCAGCACCGGGAACGGGATGCCGTAGCGGGTGCCGGCGTGGGCATTAAGCATCATGGGGACCAGCACGATCAGGTTACCCAGGGTGATGGTGAACAGGGCCTGCTTCCAGCTCATGCCGGCCGAGATCAGCCCGGCGGCCAGCATATAGGTGGGGATACAGACCGCCATCCCCACCCACAGGGCGGCGATGTTCCACAGGCCCCAGGTGCGGCTGCCAAATGGGACGGGCGCCAGATCCGCGTTGTACAATGTCGACCGGCGGGTCTCGTCCCGCAGTTCAATGCTGCCAGAGGTCATATTACCTCAATTGAAGTAGCCCCGGCCGTATTTGGTAACAATAGCAAGAATCAACTCATCCAGTTGGACCGGGCGGCCGGATTCCATTTCGTGGTGGTCTTTTTCAACTGCGTCCAAAATTCGATGGAGCTTTTACCGGTGATATCGCCTGCGCCGAACCTGGACTGGTTCCAACCGCCGAAGGAAAACGGCTCCCGGGGCACCGGCACCCCAATGTTCACGCCGATCATCCCGGCGCTGACCCGCTCAGCCACGTAGCGGGCCAAACCGCCGGACTGGGTAAAGACGGCGGCGGCATTGCCGTACCCCGACCCGTTCTCGATCTCGATGGCCTCGTCCACGGTCGACGCCCGGATGATCGACAGCACGGGACCAAACACCTCCTCCCGGGCGATTTTCATATCGAGAGTTACATGGTCGATGACGGTTGGCCCGACGTAGTAGCCGTTTTCCTTGCCCGCCACAGTGGCGCCCCGGCCGTCCACCAGGATCGTGGCGCCCTGGGCCTGGGCCTCGGTGATATAGCCCTCGATCCGTTCCTTGGCCTGCTGGGAGATGACGGCCCCCAGGTTCTCACCCGGCACGATTTTACGCGCCTCCGCGCCCAGCCTGTCGATGATGTGATCCACGTCACCCACCGCCACCATCACCGAGGCCGCCATACAGCGCTGGCCGGCGCAACCGGTCATGGAGGCCGCCACATTGGAGGCGGTCATCTCCAGGTGAGCGTCGGGCAGCACGATCAGGTGATTCTTTGCGCCCCCCAGCGCCAGCACCCTCTTGAAGTTGCCGGCCGCCCGGGCATAGACCAGTTTGGCCACCTTGGTGGAGCCCACAAAAGATATAGCCATTATGCCGGGGTGATCGCAAATCGCCTCCACGGCCGCCCGGCCGCCATGCACCACGTTGAACACGCCGGCGGGCAGACCCGCCTCCTGCAACAGTTCGGCCAGTCGCATGGCGCTCAGCGGGACCAGTTCGGACGGCTTCAGGATCATAGCGTTTCCCAGGGCAATGGCATTGGGAATGGTCCAGTTGGGCACCATATTGGGGAAATTGAAGGGGCTGATAGAGGCCACCACGCCCAACGGCCGGTGCTCGGAGCGGCACTCCACCCCCCGGCTCACCTCCTGGATCTCGCCGCTGGTCAATTGCGGCAGGGCACAGGCAAATTCGGTCAGCTCGATCGACTTGAGCACCTCGGCCATGGCCTCATCGGCGGTCTTACCGTTCTCCTCAGACACCAACGCCGCTAAATCGTCCGCGTAGCGCTCCAGTAGGTCGCGATAGCGGTAAAATACCTGCACCCGCTCCTTGATGGGCGTTTCCGACCAGCCGATGTACGCCTCCTGGCCCGTACGGACAGCCTCGTCTACCTCCTGGGCCGAGGACAGTGGGACTTTTGAAATCAGGTCACCGTTAAGAGGGCTGAAGACATCCATGGTTCCGTTTCGGGCGGGAATGTTCCGGCCGTGGATATAATTAGTTACTGCCGCGTATTTCATAGTTATCTGCCTGGTTCGTCGAATAGGTTGATTGAATAGCTTTCAGCTTGCGAAACAAGAAGCGAAGGTAAGAAGAAGAATGAGCTGTAAAAAAGGCTTTATTTCAAAAGCAGCCGCGCCCTTGGCTCCGGCTGGATAGGCATTCTGCCCCGCCAGTGGCGGGGTCATAACGGCCTGGTGATGTGCGACTTACCGGTCCCAGCCCCATCACCGAGCGGTAAATTAGCTAAGAACCCGTTGACATGATGATCTATTGGGCAGGTAGCAAAGTAGCGCTTCCATCCGTGGCGGTTTTAGGTAGCGCCACAGGAAGAAATCGTCTTGGGTAGGTCGATGATGTATCCACGCAAAAATCTCGACATTGCGATCAACGATCTGGCTGCAGCCCTGCTTTACTGTATTGATTATCGCTTGGATCGAACGCGCCTAAGCCGGCATCTGGAACAATTGTGGTCGCACAGGGACGACGCCTTGGTGGCCCTATCCGTGAGGTCAGCATTTGACGCCCTGCTTACCATCTTGAAACTCCCTTCGGGTGCAGAGGTGATCATGTCCGGCATCAATATACCTGACATGACTGAAATCGTCCTTCGCCACCATCTGAAGGTGGTGCCCGTGGACCTTATCCTGAATACCTTGCAGGTCGACAGTGATCAACTTATTGAGGCGATCAGTCCAAAAACCAGGGTGGTGGTCGTGGCGCACCTATTTGGCTCGCTGATGGATATGGAGGCCATCATCAGGATCGTTGAAGCACATGAAAATATCCTGTTGGTAGAAGATTGCGCCCAGGCCTTTGCCGGCTGTTCCGGTTATTTAGGTGCTGACCGGACCGATGTGAGTATGTTCAGTTTTGGCGCCATCAAAACCGCCACAGCCCTCGGGGGAGCCATGCTACGGATACGTAGCGCTGACCTTCACGCCGCAATGAGGAAGCGCCTGGCTTCCTATCCCCAGCACAGACGCAGCTATTTTTTTAAAAGGGTTATGAAGTACATAGCGCTGAAAGTGCTGTCGTATCCCAGGGTTTATGGCGTTGCTGTCGGCCTTCTCAAGATGCTGGGCATTGATTACGGCGTGTTCATCGTTTCACTAGCACGGACCTTCAAGGGGCGCGACCTGCTGAACCTTATTCGGATGCAGCCGTCTGCACCCTTACTCGCCTTGTTGTTACGACGCCTGAAGTCCTATAATCGGAGCGACCTGGATGGGCGATTAAGTGCCGGTAATTATGTGGTAAAGGGCCTGGATGATCGGTCCGCCATTCCCGGGGCCGACAATCTGAGTCACACGTTCTGGTTATTCCCACTGCTCAGCTCCCATCCTGGACAGCTCATTGCCTCTCTGCGACGTTCCGGTTTTGACGCCACCTCGGATTCCACGCAATTGCATTGTGTCAGCCCTGACCGTGATCGGGCAAAATCGACCGGGACTTCAAGAAAAATCATCGACACCGCCGTCTATTTACCGGTGTACGGGAGCATCCCCACAAGGGACCTGGCGAGGATGGTCAGCATTGTAAATGCATCTGCCCCGGCTGCGGTATAATTATAGGATAACTGTGCCAGCTTATTAGGGAACTCATTCCTGTTGCATCAGTTTTCATAGCCGTGATACCCAAGCATATGTCCCATAAGGAGAATTATGTGCCATAATGCCCGTCCACGGCGGATTTGCGTCTACTACTTTATTAACAGCATATTGACGGAGCTGCTGTAAGCGGGCGTCACAAGGCGGGTGATGAAGTTACCGGATTGCCGCGCACTGCCGGTGGAGTTCCAGCCATCCCAAGCAACCTGGCGCTTGCCAGGCCCAATGTAACTGTCACCAATTTACCAACTTCACGCCCGCTTAGCTGCTTCGCGCTGCTTCGGCCGCCAGCCGAACTTATTCCCCAATGCATGTAAATCTTCGGGCAGCAGTTCATAGCCCATCCTAAAAACGGCTA
This sequence comes from Fidelibacterota bacterium, assembly GCA_022574435.1. Taxonomy (GTDB): domain Bacteria; phylum Fidelibacterota; class Marinisomatia; order SCGC-AAA003-L08; family TS1B11; genus JACZSB01. The sequence goes on along the minus strand of JACZSB010000041.1, from coordinate 154 downwards.
GATCGGACTGCTCTGCCGCCGTGAGTTCGGCCCATACCCGGGGCGGGAACACCAGTAGTTCCTCCTCATCGCGCGACCGCAGGGCGATGCCGGCCAGGTTTACTACCCGTGTTTCTACTGTAAAGCGGGTAGCTTCCAAAAGTGATTGCAAGTC